>NZ_ASSB01000315.1:0-15440 GCF_000520755.1 Paenibacillus sp. 1-18 | reverse complement strand
AAAGAAACGTATTTATCCAGCCAGTATCATCGGATTTCCGCGCGTCGGGGAGCTAACCGAGCGACGGTTGCAGTAGCACACAGTATATTATCTATGGTTTACTATATTCTTAAGCGGAAACAACCCTACATCGAGCTAGGTCCAACCTACTATGAGGAACGAAAACGGGACGTGATCATCAAGCATTCCATTAAGAAACTGGAGTCATTAGGTGTATCAATTACTGTGAATACGGCAGCTTCCTGATCGTTATGCAAACCATACATTACTAATGCCCCTGGCTATTTTTTTGTTTGCCGGAGGGTCGCTTTCTTGTTGCCTTTTTTAGGCGTTCTACGGAGCGATATTTTCAGGATAGACCGACAATGCTTCATAATACGAACGGGCAGGATAGTTAAAGCTGACGATTAATCGTGTGGCCTTATGAAGACAAAAAAAAGCGCCGGCTCGCGATGATATCATGGAACTGGCGCTTATTCGATTGTTTCCATATATATGTTCAAATAGAGCTGCTTAACAACCGTTCCAAGAGCACCGCCGCTTCCACCCCCAAGGGTGCAAACTGATCAGCGCTGCGCCCCTGGGCCTACTCGTCCCATTGGGCACTGCGGGACTCCGGCTAGTTGCTATTCAGGAAGCGCGTGTCAATTGCGATGAGCCGTTCGCTCTATGCCATCAGCAGTTACTTTGTACAGTTGGTGCGGCAGGTCGTGTCCCATGCCGTCAACCAACATTAGCTCGGCGCCCGGGATGGAAGAAGCCGTGTCCTCACCACACGCCGGGACGAACAGGGGATCGTCCATCCCATGAATGACAAGTGCTGGTACTTTTATGGTCGCCAGCCGCGGACGACGGTCACCGGAGACAGCGATCGCAGCAATTTGTCGTCCGACACTGCCTGGATCGTAGGCTCGCTGGACTTCCTCCAGAATGAGTGCCCGATAAGCGTCTTCTTCAAACGGATAGCCAGCGCCGGCGATGCGTTTGGCAAAAGAGAGGCTGTGCGCCAAAAATCCTGCTTCATCCTCAAATGGGTTCGGCGCCGGTTTAGTCATCATCCCCATGACATCCGGGGAAGCTTGCGGAAGGGTGGGATTACCGGAACTAGACATAATGGAGGTGAGTGATAAAACCCGTTCAGGGTACTCACTGGCTGCAATCTGGGCGATCATTCCGCCCATTGACCTGCCAACGAAATGTGCCCGGTCAATTGAAAGGGCGTCGAGCAGTCCGATAGCGTCGTTGGACATGTCATCGAGAGTGTAAGGGATGTCCGGTCGCTGTCCCGACATGAGAGCAGTCGCTAATGCGTCAAAATCCAGTGTCCGATAATGGCTGAAGTGTGTTGAGCAACCTACGTCGCGATTGTCAAAGCGGATCACCCGAAAGCCCCGCGCTGCCAATAGTTCAAAAAACGGAACCGTCCAGCGGATCATCTGGGTTCCAAGCCCGGCGATTAGGATAATAGCCTCGTCATTTTCGTTACCGAAACTATCATAGGCCAACTCAACACCGTTAACTTTTAGAATGTTCATGGTCATGTTCTCCTTCAATTAATTCGGTTTCGGAAGTTCTGCCGTAGGCAGAAGGCGTGAATCTTCTATCGCTGCAGTCCGGTGACCGATACCGGCCAGGTAGTCTTGATGACTTGAAAAAGCTAGAAATGACTGCGTGCTACTCTGGCGGATCAGCATGACAAGATCCCATTTCTCGTCTTCGGGTCCAATAAGAAACTCTCCGCCATCGCCAAGAAACACGATTTCACCTCCGCTTTCACGGAGATATGGGAGGGTGTGCTCAATATAGCGGTTGAAAGCTTCGGCACCGCTAATAGGGACTTCCGGTGTTAGTTCAGGATTGGCTGTGTAATCAGCAACATCGCGAAAACGCAGTAGGTTCAACATGACGATGCTGCCCTCAATGCCTCGTTGCATGAACCTCATGCCAGCGCGTTGCGTTGGTTCAATGTAACGAATAGATTCTAACTCAGTCATAGTGACTCCTTTCGCAATTCCTTTTTAATTCTTTAAGCCCCCATATGTTTCATTCATAAGTTCTCTTCAGGGAATGCATTGGCGGCTAATCTCTTGACATGGTTTCTGATATCAGGTACCCAGTCATCGATGAAGTGGTAAAAACGATCCAAATCACCGGCATACAGTGCCCGCAGAGCTTCTTCGTATTGATTGAAGTCCCCGGCCATAGCTGTCATAAAGTTATATGTTGCTTCTTGTGACTCTCGTATTGTGCTCTGTTGTTCTCCAGCACGGCGAGCTTCATCAATGAGTTTTCGTAATGTTACCGACGCCCCTCCAGGTTGGCTCTTGAGCCATTCCCAATGCCGAGGCAATAACGTAACCTCACCGGATACAACACCCAGCTTGGGTCGACCGACCCGGCGTGTAGTCTGGTGATTCACTTCTGTACCGGATGAGTCACCAAACTGTTCTCCTAATCGTTTAAGCACCTCATCTGTCTTCCCACGAAAATCAACATCTATTGGCTTCCCCGTGGAATCGTCAAATATAAGCAGCTGTGTGAGTTCTCTGTCACTCAGAGCATCCTTCACTGTAGTAACAACGTGCTGTAAGGAACCACTGGCGACGACTCCCACACCCAAAAATGCCGTGCAGTAAAAGCGTGTTAGGGCATTACTCATGTAGACCTCCTTTCTGCTCGTCTCAATTATACCCGGGTAAAAATAAAAAATCAATATTACCCGGGTAAAATATGCTTTCCCGTTCGTAATGTAGGGAATAAATGCAAAAGATATGGCCTAAGAGGAACCGCGTTGTTGAAGGCGGAACTGGCAAAGTATTTGCTCAGCGAGCGGCCAGACTACGCGTACTTGAAAAGCTTATTCCAGCACTTGAGAGTGGAGCGACGAAATAATCAATGTTACTGTCGAGTGGAAAGGTATTATAAAAGAGCTACAGCTTTCAACTAACGAGGAACGTTAGTTGAACGACAACTGCGGCAGTCTAATGCTTTATTTTCGCCGAACATCAGGAGATGATAAACAATTTTAATCCTTATATCGCGAGTTTTATCGTACGATTCTTATTAAAAGTGTCGGAATATGTGCTTTAGACAAAACGGCTTTATCATAAAGGATTTCATCACCTTCGTTCACTTTAAGCACTTCGCCTTCGGTGATCCCTGTTTCATTAAAAGCATCTACTCTAACATAAATCGGCTGACCTTTGATTAAAGAACTTAATGTAACCCGTTTACAGCCGGAAATCAGATAACTGTGATACAGTTTATCCGATGCAAAACCCCAAATTACGTTATGAACAATAGCATCATCCTCTTCCCATGTAACCGGAAGATCAAGCTCGCTTATTAGAGTAGTTTGGATTCCGCTAGTTTGTTTAGGCAGTGAACCTGTTCCGCCCCCCAAACACTCTTAGCCCGGAAATACATGCGTTTTGGCTATAAGGGAGTTCTTTAACTGGGCACCTGATATACCTTGCCTTAATTCCATCCTCTTTTACGATAAGATCATGTGACAAATTGGAAGTCGATAAAATTAGAAGCTGCTCTCCACCATGTTTGAACATTCTCATCCGTGGCCCTCGTTGCATCTCTTCCCTCTTCATAGGAAGATGCCTTAGCCGGCTTCCCATAAGAAAGCAGCATCCATTCGGGATTCTTCCATGGATTTATGTTTGCCTGTTCGATATTGAAGGGCCAGTCTCCATATCGCTGATTGCAAAATAATTCCCCATCTTGATCGAAACCCGCCGGCCATAGCCCCAACCGTCTTAACACTAATTTTCATGGTTGCTGCATGCCAAAGGTTACCGTGACAATCTTCCACGGTAGACCCATGACCGGCACCTGAAATAAAGCCCCCCTAGTTTATAAGAATAAGGATTATTTAGGGCCAGGGTATACGGTCCGGGTGGTTTGTCCGATACGTAAACCCCATCCGAGTAAACGTTGTATTCCGTTCCAGGACTGGCGTACTGAAGATAGTATTTACCATTGTGCTTATTCATCCATGCTCCCTCTGATGTGGCTTCCGTCCACCTGTATCTCCGGTTGTCCTTTGGACAACCGTGATGGGTTCCGGATGGTGATTTCATAACGCGGGCCATGGAATTCCCTAAACACCTGGGCTTCTTCCCAATCTGCCGGGAAGCACGGGTCAATCCGGAGGCCATCATAGTCCCGCTTTATCCCCATAATTCCCTCCAAGAGGGACATGAGTCCCCATGCCGAGGTTCCGGTTGTCCATGATTGGTAGGACTTCCCATAATATTTGGGATGAATTGAATAACAATTAGTGAAGACATACGGCTCCGCTCCAGATTGTGCTCTTCGCGAATGACGTGCTGGAATTCAAGAAGCTGGTCTACGAGATGCGGTTCGACGAAGTTAGCGCACGATACGGTGATTTCGGCGATTTCTACGTCGGCGACCTGTTGACGGAAGAGAGAGTCGCTCATATGTTACGGGTATAGAAAAAATAACGTCAAGGCAGCATTGCTCCTTGACGTTATTTCATTTAAGTAGGGGCCTTTTGGGCATGATACACTGCCCCGGTATCCGGTTTGACGTGTCAAGACACCATTCTCCAATCAGGAACGCAACCCAGGAGCGTATTTCTCCTGAATGACATGGATATGGTGAATTTCGTGCCCTGTCAGGATGTATGCCCACGCGGCTGCGGTGAATTCGTTCCCACTCACGGTGCCTCTTCGGGTCCAGGCTTCCTCCGGAATGCTCCGTAACAACGTCAGCGTGGACCTGCGTACCGCCGTATAGTCCTCCAGCAGCTCATCGACCAACAGCTCGGAAAAACCTGCCCCTTCCACTAGTGTATCCTCGTTGTAGCCTGACAGCGGCGTAGCATCCCCTCTGGCGATTCGGAGCAGCCTATAGCCCATGATGCGCTCATTGTCCGTGATGTGGCCCAGCACCTCCTTCAGGCTCCATTTGTCAGACGCATAGCGATAATTCCCGTCTTTTTCCGTCAGACCGTCGTATAATTCGGTCGTCCGGTTCAGCGACTCAAAATATCCCGAAGATCCCCCTCGGGTACTCGGCGGACATAATTGTCGAAAAATTCGTTATAATCCGCTTTACTCGGTCGAAACGGCATATAAACCACCTCCACTTTTTAATGACCATAAAGCAGCGTTCCATTTTTCTTTACCGTGACGGTGGAAACAGATAACTGGGACAAGAAACGCTTCACGCAAAGTTAATTAAGAAGCGAATCAGCAGGTTTATGTGCCTTCAAGCAACATTGCTGTAAAAAGGAAGAAAAGCTGGCTGTATTCATTTGCATGTGCCTGTTATCCCCTTCCAACTTGCTCAACAAAATGGCCCCCTCCAACAAGGAAATTGCAAACGAAGCTAGGGCGTCTGGATTCAGATCTTCCTTGAATTCCCCCGTTTGAATCCCTTCACAAATAATACTCTTCATCATGTCCAAGATGGTATGCAGCCCTTGTTGGGCTCTATCACGCAGCGCGGGGTGAGTATCGTCACTTTCTACGGCGGTATTCTGCATAGGGCATCCGCCGATAAACGGGGGATTGTTCACAACATCTTCATAAACGAGAAAAAACGCGATCAATCGACCTGACGCAGACTGCTCTTGATCGACCGCTTCAGAGAATTTTCCGCAAACCAAACTGGCTGCGTAATTATAGGCTTCAAGCGCAATCTCGTCTTTACTGGCAAAATGTCGATAGATGCCCCCCTTCTTAATTCCGGTGTCGGCAATAATATCGTTAAGCGATGTACCGGCATACCCTCTCTGGTTAAAGATTTCAGCCGATTTCATAATGATGTGTTCCCGTGTTCTATCTCCTTTTTTCATGAGCTCCTCCGTATGAACCTTATTCTAATCATTTATTATAACAAATTTTACGATTGCGGCCTTGCTATTCACTAGAATCATGCTACAATAAAAGATACCATTCGGTCTCTTTTATTGTACAACAAGCCGGCACAGAAGGAAATAGTGCCGGGCATCCGCCCAGTGCTTACATTTGGGCATGTAGGACATCCTGATCATGGAAGAGTTAATTGCGAACGAATTCTTCCCTGGAACTCCAGGTGTTAACCCATTCTTTTGATTTCATGACAGGCATTCGTCTGTTTTGAATAAATAAAACTTGCAGGAGGACTATTCAATGAGTGTAAAAGTAGGCATTAACGGTTTTGGAAGGATCGGGCGACTCGCTTTTCGCCGCATTCAAGATGTGGAAGGCGTCGAGGTTGTAGCGATTAACGACCTTACGAACGCTAAAATGTTAGCTCATCTGCTCAAATATGATACAACACAAGGCACTTTTCATGGTGACATTGAAGTTCATGATGGAACCTTCAAAGTAAACGGCAAAGAGGTTAAGGTTCTGGCGAACCGCAACCCTGAAGAACTCCCTTGGGGCGAGCTTGGCGTTGACATCGTTCTCGAATGTACAGGCTTCTTCACCACGAAAGAAAAAGCCGAGCTTCACTTGAAAGGCGGAGCGAAGAAAGTCGTCATCTCCGCCCCTGCTACAGGTGACATGAAAACAATCGTATACAACGTGAACCATGAGACGCTGGACGGAACGGAAACCGTCATTTCCGGTGCTTCCTGCACAACGAACTGTTTGGCTCCCATGGCTAAAGCTTTGCACGACAAGTTTGGTATTCAATCCGGGCTAATGACGACAGTCCACGCTTACACGGGCAACCAAAACACACTTGACGCTCCGAATCCAAAAGGCGACTTCCGCGGTGCGCGCGCCGCTGCGGAGAACATCGTTCCCTACTCCACCGGTGCTGCAAAAGCAATTGGTCTGGTTCTTCCGGAACTGAAGGGCAAACTTGATGGTGCATCTCAACGTGTACCTGTACCAACAGGTTCCGTGACTGAACTCGTTGCCGTTCTGAACACCACGGTAACGGTTGAGGAAGTCAACGCTGCCATGAAAGAGGCTTCCGATTCAGAAACTTACGGATACACGGAAGACGAAATCGTATCTTCTGATATCAAAGGCATCACATTCGGATCGCTCTTCGACGCCACTCAAACTAAAGTTCTGACGGTCGGGGACCAGCAACTGGTGAAAACTGTAGCTTGGTACGATAACGAAATGTCTTACACAGCCCAATTGGTTCGCACTCTGCAGCATTTTGCTAAGATCGCTAGGTAAATAACTTCCCAAAATCAAAAGATGGAAAGAAGGAAAATTCCGTGAAGGATGCACTCAACCATACGATGATCGAAAAAAACGAAGTGCTCCTTCTTCCTCGTGAAGGCGTCATTATTACGTTGCTAGGCATTACCGTTGTGTTGGTCACTATGAATACGGCCATGTTTAATTTGGCGTTAAACGATTTAAGCCATTTTTTTAACTTGCCTTCATCCATCATTTCGTTGACGGTCACCGGTTATTCGATCATGTTCGCCATCTCCTCGATCACTTACAGCCGGTTGTCTGATTCTGTTCCCTTGAACCGATTGTTCGCTATTAGTCTGGTTTTGACAGGAGCTGCCTCGGTTATAGCCATGCTCAGCAGCCAGTTCTGGCTACTGCTTGTCGCCCGCGTTGTGCAAGCTGCCGGTGCTGGAGCAGCGCTCTCCCTGTCCATCGTGCTTCTGACCCGTTACGTGCCGCAGGCTCGCCGGGGAAAATCAATGACGTTCATCATGTCCTCCGTATCGCTGGGGTTTGGGCTAGGTCCGGTGATAGGCGGATTGGTGGTGCAGTATCTGGGTTGGAGATATCTTTTTGCCATTACATCCCTGCTGCTATGCATTGCTCCACTGCTTGTGCGCTATATTCCACAAGAGTCACTGCCCAAACGACCTTTCGATTTGCTGGGACCATATCACTGAGCGCTGGTACGGCAGGTCTGGTGTTGTTTTTGACCAACTATCATCCTATTGCCTTATTGATCGGAATCTTGGGGCTGCTCGTCTTTGTTATGCGTATCCGCCGAGCGAAGCACCCGTTTGTGCTGCCGTTGTTATTGGCCAACAAAACCTATCTTGTGCTGGCCTTTATCGGGGTTCTATCCTATTTATGCAACTTCGCCACGCTGTTTTTATTGCCACAAATGCTATTGAAGCATTTTGGTTTGAGCGCGGGTCATTCCGGTATTGTTATTTTTCCGGGCGCCATTTTGTCCATGCTACTATCAAGAATGGTTGGAGCGATGATCGACAAGCGGGGAAACAGCAGTATGTTGCGTGCGGCTCCTATGCTCATACTGATGGCAGCTGTATTGTTCGCAGGAGTGGGTACCCAATATTGGGTAGCGAATATTTTCGTGTACATGCTGATGAACTTGGGCTTTGCTATCATCAACAGCAGTGTTTCAAACGAAATTTCGTGCATATTGCCCTCCTCCCAAATTGGCTCAGGCACGTGGTTGTTTCAACTGATGCAGTTTATCAGCGGTGCATTCGGCATTGCCGTGTTGTCTAGCGCGCTGGAATGGCAACAGTCCCTTCCGCCTAGCCATGCGTATGCAAACCTATTCTGGGGACTGGCCGCGGTAGCGGTTTTAGCCAATCTGTGTGCTTTTCTGTACGTGAGAGGACTAGCCCAAAAAACCGTGTAGCTTTTTACTGGCAATACCTTCTATTACACGTATGCCGTACTGCGGAAAAAGCTGCGCTGGCTGTAGGTCATCAAACTGTGGATTACCAGCTATGTTGGCAATCTGCTCGGCGCCGGCGTATTCGCCCTGCTCAGCGTGGTGGAACACAAGATGGAGGCCCACGCGATGAAGCTGTTCTTCCGGGCATCCTCTGTAACTGGCTCGTCTGTCTCGCCTTCTTCATACCCATGTTCATGAAGAAGAACGGAGCGAAGATGTTTGCTATGATGTTGTTCGTCTTCTGCTTCTTCATTTCCGGTTATGAGCATAGATGCGAATATGTGTACCTTCGCCATCGCTCTCGTGCTGAGTCATCAGGGGACGATCTCGCTAGAGGGTTTCATTCATAATCTCGTTCCGGTCACGCTCGGCAACCTGGTTGGCGGCGTGCTGCTTATGGGTGTCATGTATTATTATACGGTCAACCGGCCGTTCCTTGATGAGATAAAGGATTAGGAACCATCGCCTGGATAAGAGCCAAAAGAACCAGCCCAAGTCCCTCACATCACGACTCATTCACCGATGCAGAGATACTTGGGCTGAACAGGATTGCCTAGAGCCGCTCGGCTGCCAGATGCCCCCACAGATAGAAGGTCGGATGCGGCGGCTGATTAAAGTATACTTTACTAGGGCGTGTCTTCAAACCAAGCAAGCCATACGAGAATGGAAGCCAGCGTTAAAAAAGCCTGGAAAGTGCAGGCTTTTTTATCATGGCGAGTAGCAAGTCGACGATATTTTTTCACCTTGTTAAAAAAGCATTCCACCAAATGACGCTCTTTGTAGAGATCGCGGTCGTATTTCGGTTTCACCCGCCGGTTTTTCTTCCCTGGGATCACCGGGATCGCTTCTTGCTCTTTCAAAAGAGCTCGGATAGCGTTGGTGTCATACGCCCGGTCAGCTAAACTTGCTTCATGGTTAGTTCAATGGTTTGGAGTATTTCGTATCCCTGGACAGAATCATGGGCCTGTCCTCCCGTCAATTCGAAACGAAGTGGATTGCCCAACGCATCAACCACGGCATGAATTTTCGTGCTTAGTCCGCCTCAGGATCGTCCGATTGCTTGCTTGTCTTGCCCCCTTTTGCGCCTGATCCATGCTGATGGACCGGCACAATCGTGGCATCAATCCTTATGCTTTCCTCGTCGAGATCAAGCGAAACATGCTCTAGAACCTTATCCCAAATCCCTGCTTTCTGCCAGCGCCGAAAGCGAGTATATACCGATTTCCAATGGGGGAAGGGGTCTGGTAGATCCCGTCATGGGGCACCCGAACGAGCGACCCAAAGTATGGCATTTAACATCCATCGATTGTCCACAGCGGGACGTCTTCCTTGTGGTTTTCGTTCGGGTGGAAACAGATTTTGAATCAACCGCCATTGTTGATCTTGGATTTCGTATCGTGTACTCAATTACATGAAGAAAAATCCTGTAACCGTAATTCTCCGCCATCGAACAATTCAAAAAAATTATATTTCTCAGTTACATTTTCAAATGCAAGCAAATGAAAATTAGATAAATAGTAAATCTTATAACCATCATTTTTCAGCTCTTTGAGTACATCAACTGATTCCTCAATTAGAGTAAAAAGTTCGTACCAATTCTCAAAGGCCAGTTCTATCAAATGTCCATTTTTACTGCTCCTGTTAACTAAAATGCTTTTTGCTTCTTCTTCTGTGATTGCCCCAATATCAAGCATTCGCCATTCTTTGCTTAGGAATAGTTCCTCATGAACTTCTAAAATTTTATCAGCATCAATATTTCTTAATTTTAAATATTCCTCTGGGTTATAATTCAGCAGTACATTCCCTAAATCAGATATAATGTTTTTAATCATCATTGGCTCTCACACTATGTGCAGTATTTTATTTCTCAATAATATCACCTACTTGCCTAAGCCATCTAGATGCTATTAGCTTTTAGACCTTACACCCAGCATCCGATCCATACACGAACCGATATCTGTACCCGGACGAAAAGGCCATTTAAAAAAATGCTGCGTTCACGAGGCTTGATGTCTTCAACTTGGCCGGTTCTCCTCCTGTCATATTTACATTCTGATATGAGGCAGAGCCGCCAAAGACATGAAGTCCGAAATGACCTTCGGCAAAGGTCCCATCCTTCAGATCCATTATTTTCAGCCCTCCCACGTACACCACGATATGCGGGCCTTCCGCTTGAATCTTTATTTTATAGGTTTGGCCTGGCTGGATGAAGGCCGGGACCTTCGCCAGAACCTGCCGTTCCTCGAACCGTCCATTGATTTTGTAGAACAGGCGAATAGACTTCATGTTAGGATCCAAATTCAGGTAGTAGCCGCTGTGCCCATCCTCGCTTGCACGGAACAGAAGTGAACCAGCCCCGCCGGATGTGCCAAGCTTCAGTTCAGCTTCATAAGTAAAATCACCCGCCTGCTCCTGAGCCATATAATTCGCGTCGCTGAAGTACCTCCCACGAATTCCATCCTCGCTGACTACCCATGAAGCCATGGACGGATCTTGGGTCCAGCCGCTGAGACTGGTATGGAACTCGCCGCCGGAGACTTTTACAAGAAGGCTGGCGGATGCCTTTCCATTCGGGGTGGATACAGTAATGACGGACTCTCCTTCTTTTTTGGCCATAAGGGTTGCTTGGGAAGAGTTGGCTCCTTTTATGCCTACCACCTTGGCATTGCTGGATTTCCATTTCAGCGGGTGAACACCGTTGCCGGGCCCATTCTCCACTGCCGCCCGCAGCGTTTCGCTTTGCCCTATCCCCAGTTCACGGTCACCGGTATCCATTATAATCCGTGGTGCCGAATCCCTGTCCGGATTCCACACCGATCCAAGCTTGTTTACCGTGAGAGAAACAACCTTCACATTGCCGCCCTGGGTATAGAAGCTCATCTCCCTGCTGGCAGGATCAGGAAATATGACCTCGGAGAAAACCACCTTGCCTCCATTAGCGAAAACCTCAACAGAGGATTCATCCACCAAAATCCGCATCTGGATCCGCTTGTTCTCGGCTTTCATCCCCGTTTCATGTCTTGTGGTAAACAGATTGGAGAAATCCGTAGCTCCAGAAGCAGAACGGTCCACGAACAATTTGCTTTCGCCTGGCTTATAACCCACCACAGTCTTCTGATTCGCACCTTCACGTACATTAAAACCAAACTCTGTTACGTTACTTCCAGCCGGAATCTCCAGTTCGGCTTCAATCTCATATGCTCCAGAAACAAGTCCCTTCAGCAGGTTTGGAGAAGATGGATTGATCATCTTGTCAGTTGCAGAGAACAGCCTGCTGCGCAGATGCTCCATCTCCTTGAGCGGACCCTGGGCGAGACGGAGTCCGTCCGGGGTCATGACCAGAGTAACCTCTCTCGGAACAGTCAGTTCCCCCTTCCAGCCCAAAGTCGGGAAAGCGAACGGATAATCCCAGTTGGACATCCACGCCAACATCACTCTGCGCCCATCCGTCATGTCCGAGAAAGACATGGATGCATAATACTCCTTGCCAAAATCCGTTCTTAGCACCTTTCCTGCCGGATTGTCATTTACGAATTTCCCCTCTGCAGTCAGACTTCCCACAAAATATTCAGAATCTGAACCTCCTGTTGCCGGATTCGCGCCTGTACTGATCATGAGAACCCACTTCTTCTCTGACGTTTCCTGCACGACCAGCGGGAACAGGTCAGGGCATTCCCACACACCGCCACGAACATAATCTCCATAACCCCAATTGTCGGTCAACGTCCAATCCAGCAAATTGACCGATGTAAAGAACCGGATATGATCTCCACCGGACACTACCATGACCCAACGATTATGCTCGTCGTCGCGAATCACCTTAGGATCGCGGAAATCCCATCCCCCCGGTTCTTCCCCGTTCTTGCCAGGGTTCTCAATCACAATCGGACGATCCTTGGCGTATTGCCACGTACGCCCCTGATCCTTGCTGAAAGCAAGACCAATGCGCTGGTTGCCATTTGGACCATCCGGGTTATAGGAGGTATAATAGGCAATCAGACCTTTGCCGCCCGAATCCGCGAACAAGCCTGATGTATTCGTTACATCCGCCACAGCAGATCCGGACCAGATATGCCCGTAATCATTCCACGGAAGTGCAATCGGCAGACGTTTCCAGCTCAGCATATCCTTGCTGACGGCATGAGCCCATGTGCCTCCATCCTGATGAAAAAGATGGTACTCACCTTCGAAATAGACCAACCCGTTCGGGTCACTGGCGTAACCACGGATCGGTGTATAGTGATACTGGGGACGGTAGGTTTCAGTATAATAACTGTTAGCTTCCGTGATATAAGCTTCTTGAAAGTAAGCACTTCCCTCTTTCACAACAAGACCAGCGTTTCCTGTTAAATACGAATGATCCGTTACATCGACTGCTGGCGGAGTATAACCGTCAACGAAAATTTGAATCCGGTTGCCCAACGCTTTTACTTCCACATAATGCTTTGCCCCCGTTAAGCTCGGATAAGATCGTTCTGAACCTGCAATTGCCGTTCCATCCGCTTTCGTCAGGGATACGCGTACCTGCTCCCCTTCCTTCAGAAGTGTGGCTTCATATCCACGGGCTCCATCGGTAGAGGAGCGGAAAGCAAGGGCGGCAGCAGCATCGGAGCGGAAAGCGATTGTTCCTTCATATACAAAGTCAGCAGCTTGCCTGCTATAGATTTGCTGGGCCTTGTTCTGGTTCACAGACGTTCCTTTTTGCCCGCTGAGGTCAGGCTGCCACTGTCCTTTTTTTACAAGCACCGTACCCAGATTTCCTTTCAGATCACTAACGGTTATGTTCTGGAACAAGGCAGACCCATCCCAGACGTGGAGTCCAAGGCGGCCGGAGCGGTATGAACTGTCCTGAATAGCAATCACAGGCTTGTATTGAGTTCCCCAATAAACTTTCAGCGAGGTCCCTTCAGCCTTTACCTTGAGATGATAGATCTCCCCTGCCTTGAGAGAAACCTGATGCGCTTCATTTAATTTACCTGTCCCACCGACCGCATCTTTTAAACGGATAATACCGGACTGCGGTGAAATTTGAAGCATATACGAATTCAACCCATCTTCATTGGAACGGAAGAGCAAAGAAGCATCCGCTTGCATATCCTTGATCATAACGTCGGCTTCATACAGGAAATCATCTGCTATTGTTTCCGAGATGGCCATTACGTTCTCCTGCGGATCAGATGTCAGCAGGAGCCCTTCTGCGGTATCTCCCCACTTGCCTTTTCCCTTTACCTGCCATCCTGTCAAATTTGTATTTACATTGATAGCGTTTTCTAAAATAGAAAGACCCTCCTTTTCCGATTTTCCTGCGCCACCTTCCGATACCACAGCCCAGTCGGTATCAGGACTAGCTGCACAAACTCCAGATGAAGTCATAATCATAGCCATCACCATGAGGATGTATAGTGGAGCTTTGAATTTCTTTTTCATCAATTAACCTCCATTTCTACTCTATCGAATAATCATCTTCTACCTGAAAAGCAGAAGGTGGCCTGTATAGAAGGTCTTCCATCTCCCGTGCAATATGATTCGGAGGCATTACCAAGCTCATTTTGGTTTACCTCCAGCCTCATCATCAAAATATTTGTGCATTTATTTGTTTTTTTATTTACATTTATAACTATTTATATAAACGATAATTTATATAATGTAAAGTGTAGCGCTTTCAAGAGCAAAAATCAATGAAAATTTAACCTCGCCAGAAGGGATCTAGCTCCTTCCTTTTCTTAAGGGAGCACCGATTTATCCTATATATTATAGAGTTCTTTGCTTATGTACCCCATACTACAAAAAAAAAGGTGGAGAGTAGTGTAGTATAATAGAGAACTGTTTATTCTCTGAATCGTACATATTTTTAATAGTAGGCAAAATCAGTGAATTTTACCCAAGATAAAGTTACATTAATGTTTACAATTAGACATTTTTTTGTTTATATTTTAAAACCGTTCATCTCGAGGCAAGCATTGTTCATAGAGGCTCCACCAAGTTTTCCTAATTGAGTTGTCTATAGCAAAGAGAGGGGGAAGCTGTAGTCCATTCGAATGACGATCATCTACTTCATTTTGTGGAATGCCTTCCCTTTGCCAAAAGTATAGGGTTTTTCGCGATTACAGTACCCGCAGGATCAGTTCCTACGACAATATAATCAATAATTATTTTATTTAACATAAAGCCCTCCTTATGCTAAATGGGCTAATTTAGAGTATTACTCTGTTTTATCTCATGTGCTGCCTATAACAAAAAAAGATCCGCCAAAGCGGATCTCTCGCATTTATTGATTGCTTATTTTTTTTTATTAACCGGCCGTACGGGCTTCGTTGTCAAAACATTAAGCGCATCACGCACTTCTGTGGCGAAAACAAGCGGCTTTTCTACTTTTTCGAAGTGAATGTACCAAAGATTGGGGTTATCGAAGAGCCAGTGATTGTGCAGTGCCGTCACTTTGACGCCGTGTTTACGGAGTCGAGAGATAAACGGATTAATTTCTGCGGTCAAAATCACGGTTTCGCCAAGACATAATCCTTTTCCGTTACGGCCAATACTTTCAAAAGAAAAAGCTTGGGGGATTGCAAGAAAGGACTTGGCCTTTTTCCCCAAAATAATCGGCTTGATGTTATTTCTAACCGTAGATGCCGTGCAGACTCCATTAATGATTTGAGGTGTTGCCTTTAATATAGCGGCAAACTGTTTACAAAGCGGACTAATTGCCATACCTATTCA
This sequence comes from Paenibacillus sp. 1-18, assembly GCF_000520755.1. NCBI lineage: Bacteria > Bacillati > Bacillota > Bacilli > Caryophanales > Paenibacillaceae > Paenibacillus > Paenibacillus sp. 1-18. The sequence goes on along the minus strand of NZ_ASSB01000315.1, from coordinate 107 downwards.
CTCCATTCCTTTAGATTCACTAACATCATATGAAAAAATAAGAGAACGGTAAGGGCAAATAATCTGTATCATCACGCCTGTTGAATAACCACAAAATGGTAGAAAAA
>NZ_ASSB01000314.1:0-312 GCF_000520755.1 Paenibacillus sp. 1-18 | reverse complement strand
GCAAAAGCCGATTGACAATACTGATGCCCTCTTCCAGAGTGTCGACGACAATGATGGCCCCGTAGGATTCTACCGATGCAGAGGCAATATCTCTGCGGGGCAGATCGGCCAATTGGCGCTGTACCTCAGCAGATACCTCTTCCGCCAAGCGCTGCGAGGGTGTAACCAGAATGGCCGAGGCCATTTCGTCATGCTCAGCTTGCGACAGCAGATCTGCTGCAACGTAAGCAGCATTCGCCGTATGATCAGCCAGCACGACAATTTCACTCGGTCCAGCAATACTGTCGATATCCACCGCACCGTACACCTCAC
>NZ_ASSB01000313.1:0-327 GCF_000520755.1 Paenibacillus sp. 1-18 | reverse complement strand
AGTTCCCGTACATATTTCAATAAATCCAGTGTATTCCTAGCAAATCTCGAAATCGACTTGACCAGAATCAGATCCAGTTTACCGTTTCGAGCATCCTGTATCATCCGATTAAAATGCGTTCTATTTTTGGTGTTGGTTCCACTGATGCCTTCATCGGCGTAAATATCAGCCATTTCCCATTCTAAGTTGTTTTGAATGTATTGAGTATAGTGATTCACCTGATTGGTATAGCTCTCCTTTTGCTCCTCGGAATCGGTACTAACTCGGCAATAGGCGGCGACTTTCTTCTTTTGAATAGATTGAATTCCCTCTACGATGTCCATCGTT
>NZ_ASSB01000312.1:0-639 GCF_000520755.1 Paenibacillus sp. 1-18 | reverse complement strand
GCAAGTGGCCGTCGTGTACGAAGACGCGCGTCTGACATACCGCGAACTGAACGAGCGGGCAAACCGGCTGGCGCGGACACTCCGCGACAAGGGTGTTGTTCGGGATCAGCCCGTGGCGATTGCCGCCCATCGGTCGACCGAGCTGGTCGTTGGCGTTTTGGCGATCCTCAAGGCCGGCGGAGCTTACGTGCCGATTGACCCGGATTATCCGGCGGAGCGCATCGGATATATGCTGGAGGATTCGGGAGTGAAGCTCCTGCTCATCCGGCGGGACGACGTAGCCGATATCGGCTTTGCCGGGAGCATCATCGATCTGGACGATGACGCGGCATATGCCGAAGACGAGTCGAATCTCGGCTTGACCAGCGGTTCGGGCGATCTGGCTTATGTTATTTATACGTCGGGAACGACAGGCAGACCGAAAGGCGTTATGGTTGAACACCGGAACGTCGTTCGTTTGGTGAAGAATACGGACTATGCCCAATTGGATGAAACGACGCGAATTTTGCAAACAGGCGCAGTGGTGTTCGACGCGTCCACATTCGAGATTTGGGGAGCGCTGCTGAACGGTGGTCAGCTCTATCTGGCTAGCAACGATGTCATTCTGGACGCCTGGAAGCTTAAGCAGGCTATCGAACA
>NZ_ASSB01000311.1:0-40012 GCF_000520755.1 Paenibacillus sp. 1-18 | reverse complement strand
GGGGGGGGGGGGAGCCGATAACGGCTCGTGGTCATAATATTAATGCGACTCGTGAGAAAATGGGCATGGTGTTTCAGCATTTTAATTTGTTCCCGCATAAAACAGTACTACAGAACCTGACACTCGCACCAACACAGGTTAAAGGGCAGTCAGGCAAAGAAGCTGAAAAAATTGCGTTAGAGCTTTTGCGTACCGTTGGGCTTGAGGATAAAAAGAATACCTATCCGAACCAGTTATCCGGCGGTCAAAAGCAACGGATTGCGATTGCACGCGCCTTGGCGATGCAGCCGCATGTGATGCTGTTCGATGAGCCGACTTCTGCCTTGGACCCTGAAATGGTCGGAGAGGTGCTGGATGTAATGAAGAAGCTCGCTGAGAGAGGCATGACAATGGTGATCGTCACACATGAAATGGGTTTTGCACGTGAGGTAGGGGATCGGATCATTTTTATGGATAAGGGCCAAATCGTGGAGCAAGGTACACCTGAACAGGTTTTTGGTACTCCAAGCCATGACCGTACCCGAGATTTTCTTGCCAAAGTATTGTAACGAATTGATTGTATAAGTTATAAAGTAAGCCCTCCATAGTCCATGGGTTCTTGACCAAAGTCTCATGTCTGACCGGAGGGTCTTTCTTTTTTTGTCACTATTTCACCCTATTTTCGTAACAGATAGCGATTTCATGATGACAAAATTGTAATGAGTATAGTATGATATTCAAGGTTCCCAACATTTTCATGCAGATAAGGTTACAAAATTGTGATATTATGCAATAAGCCAAAACTTGCCGGGACAGCATAAGGCTTAGATCTACGCTGAATGCTTGGACCAAAACCATGGAAGTGCGGGGGACGTAACAACGGCAGTCATTCCGATTCGTCATAAGACGATCAGATTGGAAGCTGCCTAGGGGTGAATTGCGCAAGCATAGGGCTTCTTCTGAGTCCGAATCCGACAGCTAACTTCGCAGGCATAACAGAGGAGGTACATATCTTTTGAAACAACTGAAACATATTGGACAAGCCATGAAATTTGCGGTGCTTGCTGCTGCTATTGCAGGACTGGCACAAACAGCCGGGGTAGCAGATGCCGCTTCGCTTCATACTGCCAAAGAGGGCGATACCTTCTTTTTGCTTGCTCAACGTTATGGAGTATCGGTAGACGAGCTAACGAAGGCGAACCCGAATATTGCCCCTAGCAACATATATGCAGGGTTGCAAATTAAGGTGCCTGGAGAAACAAGTGTGAAGGCTGCTTCAGATTCGGAGCCACAGCTTCTTAAGGAGACAGCACCTGCGAATGAGGGGCAAACGATTGAAGCATGGGGCAAAACATTTAATTACAGTAAAGTAGTTGACGTTAAAGCTACAGCGTATTCTGCCGCAGCTGATGAAAATGGTAAGTGGGGGGCGGTAGACTACTATGGCAATCCGCTTAAGCTAGGTACGATTGCGGTAGACCCGAATGTAATTCCGATGGGAACGAAGGTGTTGGTTACAGGGTATTCTCACCCCGGCCTGCCGGACCATTCATTTGTGGCCGTTGCCCGCGATCAGGGAAGTGCCATTACAGGCAAGCGAATTGATATCTTTATTCCTGGCAACAAATCATTTGTGAACGACTTTGGCTTTCAAAATGTGAAATTATACGTTATTGATAAATGAACATAATATATATTATGTAAACCATATGCATGCATGATACATTTTAATAAAATGGGCCAAAATTTAAAACAGGTCCGCACAGAAAAAAGCTGTCTTGGCGAGCAGAGCATATCTGCTGGAAAGACAGCTTTTTTCTGTTAATCTAGTTTGGTATTAGCTTTTAAACGCCCCTTTATTTTCGTTCCGATGTGTGGAGCAGCCGGGGAACTGTAACGAATTTGTAGCCCTTGGTCTTTAGGGACTGAATTAGACCCGGAAGGGCCTGGACTGTGCCTTGTAGGTTGGAACTTTGACCTCCGCCTGCGTGCATTAAAATTATGGAGCCGGGCCCGGTAGCAGGAATCACATTGCGCTGGATTTGCGTTTTACTTAGTCCCTTCCAGTCGAGGGAGTCTACATTCCAATTGACAATCATGTAGCCATGGCGACGCGCCCACTGGATTTGAGGCTCTGTAATTTCGCCATAAGGCGGTCGAATCAATTTCGGACGAAAACCGGCGCTGGCTTGTAAAATGCGTTCTGTTTTCGTAATCTGATTGCGAAAGCGTTCTGGTGTAGCCTTCCTGAAATCCGGATGGGTATAAGAATGGTTCCCTATGGCATGACCCTCACGGACAATACGTCGGATGATGCCCGGATGCTTCTCTGCGCGGTGACCTACGATAAAAAAGGTGGCTTTGATGCCGTTCGCGTGCAAAACATCCAAAACCTGCGGTGTATACCTCGAATCGGGTACATCATCAAAGGTTAAGGCAATTTGGCGGGTATGCGGGCCGCACATTTTAAAAATATCCGCATGTTTTTTTCGCAGCATGCCTAAGGTAGGAGCAGTCTGTTCTGTACTTTGATGTACAGAAGAAGTAACAGCCGCTTCCTTGGGATGGGGCGCTCCGGTGATGGAAGGCGCATCCGCGTGAACAGGAAAACTCGAAAAAGCTAGTAACAGTGCCATACTGGGTAACACTCCTCTGTACGGCATATGTATTCCCCCTTTCCGTCCAGTGGTACGTGGTACCTAGTGGTGCTCTCAGCTATTATGTACCTGCCCTATTAAAATTATGCCGCTGACCGGAGCATGCTCATAATGCAATGGGATGCTAGTATACGGTCAAACGGATATGAATGAAGTTGACGTTCTAAACGTACATATTTGCTTAAACCAGACAGAAAACAATGTATTTTCGCAGGTTTTAGCCCGATAACGGATTCGGTATACCGTGACAACTGGTGTATAATGGGGATGCAACGCATAATTGTACAGACATGGAATTGAAGGAAGGATGGATAAAAGTGACCGACTTGTTTACTCCTTATCAGTTAAAGGGGCTGGCCTTAAAAAATCGAATTGTAATGCCCCCGATGTGCCAATACAGTGTGGAGGCCAAGGACGGGAAGCCGACGGATTGGCATCATGTCCATTACGTTAGCCGAGCGGTAGGGGGTACGGGACTCATTATTGTGGAAATGACAGCGGTTCATCCGGATGGTCGTATTACGGATCGTGATTTGGGCATTTGGAGTGACGATCATATTCCTGTATATCGTAAAATTGTGGAGGAAGCTCACAAATACGGTGCCAAAATTGGAATTCAATTGGGCCATGCTGGTCGTAAGGCAGAGGATGCTGAGCAGCCTGTGGCTCCGTCCTCGATTCCCTTTAGTGAACGCTTTAAAGTGCCGCATGCCTTGACGACAGCTGAAGCCAGGGAACTGGTTCAAGCTTACAAAGAAGGTGCACGTCGCGCAGTAGAAGCCGGCTTTGACACGATAGAGATTCATGGCGCTCACGGCTACCTGATCCATCAATTTCATTCCCCTTTAACCAATACCAGAGAAGATGAGTATGGACAGGATTTGTCTTTGTTCGGTGTGGAGGTTGTATGTGCTGTTAAAGAGGTTATTCCTGCTGATATGCCTGTGATCATGCGGATATCTGCCAAAGAATATGTCGAGGACGGTTATGATGTGGAATACATATCAGGCATAGGGGAACGCTATCGTGATGCAGGTGTAGATATTTTTCATATTTCTTCTGGTGGCGAGGGGCCGATTGGTTCGGGCGGAGGTCCGTCTGCGCGTGCTGGCTATCAGGTGGATTTGGCTCGTCACATCCGGGAAAAGCTCAATGTGCCCGTAATTGCTGTCGGCTTACTGGATGATTATGAGGATGCCAGCCGGGTTGTTCGGCAGAAAGAAGCGGATTTGGTAGCCATAGGCCGTGCCATGCTGCGTGATCCCTATTGGGCACTGCATGCATCAAGGGAGTTGAAAGTACAGGCGGATATTCCGGAGCCTTACCTGCGCGGTTTTTAGATTTTTTTGAAACCGTCATTGCAAACCTTGCGTAAACATGTGTACAGAGCTTAAAATTTAAGCATTCAACTCTAGGAGGAACTTCACATGTCTATTTTTAAACGATTAAGAGATCTTACGATGTCCAATATTAACGCTATTATCGACAAGGCAGAAGATCCAGTCAAAATGACCGATCAATACATTCGTGATATGCAAGAGGATCTGGAAGATGCAGAGAAAGCGGTAGCCGCTCAAATTTCTATTGAAAAGAGATTCAAGCAGCAATATGAAGAGCAAGCAGCCTTGGTAAAAAAACGTGAAGAGCAGGCTCATACCGCAGCGAAAGCACAAAATGTGGATCTGGCCCGTCGCGCGTTGGAAGAAAAGAAATCTGCCGAGCAAAAAATGAACGAGTTCAAGGCTGGTTACGAGCAGAACAAAGCCGCCGCCGATAACCTGCGCGGCAAGCTGGATGAAATGCGCAGACAGCTGACAGAAATGAAGAACAAGCGCGAGACACTGGTTGCCCGTTATAACGCAGCTAAAGCGCAAACTGAAATTAACAAAGCAATGAACGGTTTTAGCTCAGATACGGCAACTGCCGGGTTGAAGCGTATGGAAGAAAAAATGCTGCAGGCGGAAGCACGTGCTGAAGCGAGCAACGAAATGTCCTCCAAGGAAAAATCCCTGGATGAGGAGTTCAAGGAGCTGGATAAGAAGAGCGCCGTGGACGACGAGCTTGCTGCTTTGTTGAAGCAATACGAAAATAAATAAGAAGTGTGAGCATTGCCATCTGCGTAATTGTTAGAAAGCGAAGGAGAAACCTTTTCTCCTTCGCTTTTCCCTGCCTGAGGCGAGGCATAAATCAAAAATCAATATAAATGAAAGTCAAGAAGATGTGGAGGATGGGATGAAATGCATTTTTTAGAAACGATGAAAGCGATGCTTGTATGGACTGGCGCGGGCGCCGTTTTGCTGTTCGTATTGATGTATGTCGACTCTTTATTTACAAAATATAAGGATTTTGCCGAAGTGAAAGCTGGTAATATGGCAGTAACGGTACGGTTGATTATGAAGCTGATTGCACAGGGGTATATTTTGTCAGGTTCCATCGCTACAGCTAACAATTTGCTAGAGGCGCTTGTGTACTCTGTAATCGCCTTTGTCATCCTGTTTATTTTGGAAATTATCGTACGTCTGTTGTTGCGGTACTGGGCGCAGTTTGATCTGGATAAAGGCACACAGGAAGGCAAAATTGGTTTCGGGCTGTTTTCAGGGACGCTGCATCTGGTTGGCGCCTTGATTATTACAGCATGCTTCTAGGCTAGGAAAGGCAGGGAAAGTTATCATGGGTGTATGGAAACGAATTTCAAATCTATTTGCCAAGCCTGAGCCGCCAAAAGCGGAGAAGAGTATGCTTGAGTTAAATCCGGGTGATATCTGTGAAGTGTCGCTTGTCACCTATGAAGTGGTGGGCCGAGTACATAATCGTGCCCGAAATGCCGTTGTTTTGACGCTGCAGGATGGTAATCAAGTCAGCTATCTTCATATTGAGGAACGGGAAACACTCCAATTTGGACTATATCAGGCGATCGATGGCCGGCTGGACAACCCGGAGGAAGTGCCGACTATTTTGGAATTAGATGATACAACGTATCATTTGGAGGAGCAATATTTTGGGCATGTTACTGTTATGGGGCGTGCTCCTTTCCGGCAGGGTGGAGAACAGCATGTTTGGCAATATCAGTCGGATGACTATCATCTGTTGCGGGTAGAGTGGCAGGACGGTCGTTTTATGCTTTATGAAGGTGAAGAAGTGATTACCGGAGACGTCAAGGTTATTCGGGCAAGCTAGGAGAGGGTTACACATGAGCAAACGCACCTGGCAGTATGCATTAAAGGTCATTGTGGCGCTGAGCTTGTTCGTATCCGTGCTAAGCGGCTGCGGTGCGCCAAATGTGAAAGATACGTACCCGCTGGAATCGGTAAGTGGTAGCGGAAACTCGACCTCATACGTGTACCGGGCCGCTGGCAAAACGGTTCCAGAAGTGGCGGAGGAATTGAAAGAACAGCGTACACCGGAACAAATGTCGCCCCAGAGCAATGAGCGGATGTTTCTGGTATATAACGATGAATGGTACCATTTGCAGCAAGACCCAGCCAAGAAGGAAGATACGCTAATTGAAGTCGACAGTAAACAGTATGTCGAACAAAATTACAGTTCTAGCTTTCTAAAAGGATACTTAACCGCAACTGTGCTGGATGCTCTCTTTGACTCGTTTCGTGGATCAGGTTCTTACCGTGGCTATTCAAGCAGGGATGTATATCGGCCTTCTCAGGGGCAATACCGAGCCCCTACAGTGCAGGAAAAGAAAGCCATCCCCCCAATTACAGTGGAACGAAAAGGCTCGGTTACTCGTCGAGGGAAGGGATCAGACTCCACTGTCGGATCAGGCGGAAGCTTGTTCGACAGAGGCTCCAGCAGCAGTTCACCAAGCAGAGGCTCGATTTCACGTGATCAGGGCAGCAGCGGTTCCGGCATATTTGGCTCACCGCGTAAGTCCTACAGCAAGCCTAAAACACGTAGTGGCTCAGGCAAAATCAGCCGACGAAGTCGACGATGATTGTCATTTTACGCAAACAGCTCGGGAATAAGATCCCGGGCTGTTTTTTTGTTTAATATCAGGAAGCGGATTTGCCAGAAAACGGTTTTAGGGTTATAACAGAAAGAGGGAACTTTAGAAGAACGGAGTGAGGTTATGAATCAGACAACATTAAACGCGGGAAAATTCCAGCGTAAAGCGGTTCAGGTGGATGAGGCACAGAGAATAATAGCTAACCATGTCAAACAGGGAGAACGGGAGGAAGTAGGGCTGGAGCAGGCACATGGACGTTATTTAGCGATGAATTTGACTGCACCACATCCGTATCCCCGTTTTCGTCGATCTGGTATGGACGGTTATGCGATCCTTGGTTCGGACACCGAGGTTTGTTCATCTGGTCAGGAAATCTGGCTGCGCGTAGTGGACGAAATTCCATGCGGCACCGTATCGGACAAGCGGATAGAGACGGGATTGGCGGCCCGCATTATGACGGGAGCACAATTACCGGAGGGAGCCGACACCGTTGTCATGCTGGAGGCAACACAGCTGCGTGAGGAGGAGGGGCAGACATACGTCGGCTTGAAGAAGCGTATGGAGATCGGCAAAAATGTAACACAGATCGGTCATGAGATTCAGGAAGGTCAGCTCTTGCTCAGTAAAGGAACCTGCCTGGGAGCGGGACATATCTCGGTTCTGGCTACCTTTGGTGTACATCGGGTTCCTGTTTACAGGAAGCCACGGGTGGCCGTTTTTTCGACAGGATCGGAATTGCTTGCGGTGGATGAACCGCTACAACCAGGAAAAATACGAAACAGTAATACATATATGCTGGCCTCTCAAATTAGGGAGGCAGGAGGAGAGCCCTTCATCCTGCAAGCCATTCATGATGAGCTGAATGTTGCGCGTGCTTCTGTACGTGAAGCAATCGCAGCCTATGATATCGTCGTTACGAGCGGCGGCGTATCGGTAGGGGATTATGATATTATGGGTGACCTGGTGCGGCAGGAGGATGTAGATATGCTGTTCAACAAGGTCACGATGCGTCCGGGCAGTGTGACAACAGCCGCTGTAATTGACGGCAAGCTGTTATTTGCGCTATCGGGCAATCCCGGTGCATGCTTTGTAGGCTGTGAGCTGTTTGTGCGGCCTACCATTCAAATGATGCTGTCTTCGGAACAGCCGTATTTACAAACCTGGACGGTATTGCTGGGGGCAGATTATACGAAGGTGAACAATTTTACCCGATTTGTGCGCAGCTCACTGGAAATACGCGACGGTCAAGTGTATGCCATTCCTGCGCGAGCGGATGAATCCAGTGTCATGGTGACGATTAAGGACAGCGACTGTCTGATCGTGCTTCCTCCAACAACAGAAGGCTTGCGTGCAGGGGAAGAGGTGCGTGTACTGGTACTGCAAGGCGGAAAGATCAAGTGAATACGAAGCAGCCGTATGTGTGTCAGATCATCGGTTACAAAAATACGGGGAAAACGACCTTCCTCGGAGGATTGATTCGTTATTTGCGGGATTCTGGATTACGCGTGGCGGTGGTCAAGCATGATGGACATGAGTTTGAGATGGATCATGAGGGGACAGATACATACAAGCACCGGCAAGCAGGCGCCGAAGGCGTGGCTATTATTTCTGCTGGAAGAACAGCCATATTAGAAGAGCAGAGTCGACCTGTCAGCGGACTGATCCGGCATTTTCAGGCATATGACTGTGTATTGCTTGAAGGCTTTAAACAGGAACATTACCCAAAACTCGTCATGCTACGTGAATCAACAGATGCCCATCTTGCCGCTACGCTGTCAAATGTTCAGGGAGTAGCGGTTTGGAAGCATCTAATGGAATGGGCTCAAGATCACTATTCGGATCAAACGATACAAATATTTGCTGCCGATGCCAACGACCAGGCAGGTCGCTGGCTGATCGGTCAGATGCAGCAGTAAAGTGATGATGTGCCGGATGAACGGAGCTGAGACATCAATCGGATGATTCAGTCTGGGGCTCCAACCGCCGCTCAATCGCTTTAGACATGGTTTTGTCGGTCAGATGGGCATAGACTTCAGTCGTTTCTGTCGAAGCGTGCCCAAGCTGTTCCTTGGTTTTGTAGATGTCATTTTGCAAATAATAGTCGGTGGCAAACGAATGGCGAAGCTTGTGAACGGTCAGGTAAGGCTTGCCGAACCGTTTGGCGTACTTGATGATCATTGCCTGAATCGCTCTTTTGGTCATCCGTTTGCCCTCCGTGCTGCCGTTGGGACGGGCGATAAAGAGAGCTTTTTCTTTTTTCGGAGCGCGATAACGGGTATGTCTCAAGGACAAATAGAGTACGAGATCATCTTTGGATTGCTCGCGGAAATACACTGGTGTTTTAAACGTTTCATCGTTATTGCCTTTGCGGTACACATATAGTAATTTATTGTTTAGATCCAGATCGTCTATGTTCAGATTGACAATTTCGGACACGCGCAGACCCGAGTTCAGGATGAGACTGGCAATACAGGCATCCCGTTCCTTGTTCAGCTCATAGGAGTAAAGTGCCTGCTTGTTACCGGCCAGATCGTGTCCATAGCCTTCATAAATATAGCCGATAAATTCAAGCAGCTCTTCCTCTTCCAATATTTTTCCCTTGAGCTTGGCGGCTGTATCCTTGGGTTTATGTATGCGCTTGATTTCGACCTTGGCCATAATGTTGCGTTTGAGCAACGGATAAAAATTTTCATCCTCAGCGATCTGGCTTAAATAATGAAAGAGGGAACGGAGAGATGATAGCTTGCGTGAAATTGTAATGCGGGAGTTGGAGCCTTCACGCTTAGTGGACAGGAACAAACGAAAACCCGTAATACTGTCCATATGAAGCGTCTCCAATTCTTCCAGCGTAACTTGGGCGTTCGTTTCTCCGGCAGACAAGCCTTCTGAGCGAAGCCATGAAAAAAATGCTTCATAATCCCGTACATATTCCAGCAATGTTGAGGGGGATAGGTCAGGTAGCTTGTAATCCATAAATTGCTGTACGTACCATGGTAGCTCCGGCATTTTTTCATCCAGTTTGCGCCGGTCGATGATCTTTTGAATATTCATTGGGTTCCACCTCGTCCGGTCATAATATATATGTATTTTAACATATTTTGAGCAGCACTGGACGGGATGTAATCAAAGTAAAGAACGCATGGAACTGCCAAGAGGGGTGAAAGTATGGGGTATAATATCAAATCCGAACTTAAGCTATCCATAAAAAGTGTACCAGAGTCGCAGAAGGACATTATTGTTCAGCTCATGCAATTTTATTTATATGATTTTACAGCCTATCTTCGAATTGATGTTACTGAGAAGGGTACATTCCCGGCTTATCCGGATTTGTATCAATATTGGACAAGCGGTGAACAGAAGCTGCCTTTTTTAATATGGAGACAGGACATCCCTGTGGGCTTCGCGCTGGTTGACCGAATGTCCAACAATCGGGAGGCTGACTACTATATGGCTGAGTTCTTTGTGCTTCGTCCTTATCGGCATAATGGTGTTGGAACTTGGGCAGCTCATGAGCTGTTTGGACGCTTCGCCGGGCGTTGGAAGGTGACCCAGATGAGCACGAATAGACCGGCACAATCCTTCTGGCGCAAGGTGATAGATCGTTATACGAACGGGGAGTACAGGGAACAGACACATCCGGTACGGGGGAATATAAGTCAGTTTTTCAATACATGAAAAATTCATGGTAGTATGTTATTAACAAAAAAGAGTCGAGGAGATGATCCAGTCGGCTCTTTTTTTGTTGTCAATTCAAGTCTTCTATCCATCCATAGATCATTCCAATTAGAACCTGCATTGACAATATAAAAACGCAGGTATACAGTTATTTGTATAATTCATATATAACTTATTGGAATTATCAACAATGGAACATCGGCCTCAAAAATGCAATGCATTTATAACATTCCCCCTGAGATTGGAGCGTGTTTTACAGGTGAAACGAACAAGTCGATATACAAAGATGGTAGCTCTAACTCTATCACTGGTGCTGGTATTATCGGCATGCTCGGGCAATGGTGGAGTCAGTACTTGGCATTTTAGAGGGGAGTCAGCCGGGTAGAACGATTGCATTTCGTGCCGATTTTGATGCGCTTCCCATTCAGGATGAAAAGGATACGCCTTATAAATCAACAGTCTCCGGTGTTATGCATGTATGCGGACATGATGGTCATACGCTGCCCTTCTGGGAGTGGCCCGCGCATTGCGCGGTTTTTTGCTATATATCAAAGTATTTTGACAGCTAAAGAGAAGGAGAAATAAAGTAATTAATTCACTATATGAAAAATTCATAATAATGTTAAGTAAGGAGTAATAACGGTCAGAAAGAGGCTTACATCCTTAGTGGAGGCTGTGCTGCAGGTGTTAATATTACATTATCTTGATTTTTTACACAAGGAACTGGGAAAAAGATGACGAATCTATTGAGCAAGGCACAAATGAAAGCGCCAACATAAATGAAAGTCGCGACATATTTTATCGACAAATGATTGGAGGTGAGAGCTTCTTTCATCTGGTATGGCCTGCATATTCAAATGAAAATGAAGAAGGAGGTTGAATTCATTGAGTAAAGCAAAAAGCAGGTTGAGAAATGAATGTTTGGCGCTAGTCGTAGCGAGTGCTTCCTGGACGGGGATGATAGCGCCGACCCACGCGGCTCCAAGTGACGATTACACTTGGAAAAGTGTCGTTACGGGTGGAGGCGGCGGTTTTGTACCTGGTATCATTTTTAATGAAAAGGAAAAGAATCTGATCTATGCCCGGACAGATATCGGGGGGGCTTACCGCTGGGATGCTGCCAATGAAAGTTGGATTCCGTTGGCGGATTCTGTGGGCTGGGAGGATTGGAACAAAAATGGTGTGGATGCACTGGCCACCGATCCTGTTGATCCAAATCGTGTATATATATCTACAGGTACGTATACGAATTCATGGGATAAACAAAACGGGCAAATTATGCGTTCTACCGACCGGGGCAATACGTGGCAGACGACGAAGCTTCCTTTTAAGGTAGGAGGCAACATGCCGGGGCGCTCGATGGGTGAACGTCTGGTCATTGATCCGAACAAGAATAATATACTGTTCTTTGGAGCACGTAGTGGTAATGGATTATGGAAAAGCTCGGATTATGGGGCAACCTGGAGCAAGGTGAGCAGCTTCCCGAATCCGGGAACGTATGTGCAGGACCCTTCAAATGAGTATACGAGTGATATTGTCGGCTTGGCCTGGATTACTTTTGACAAAAAGACGGGCTGGGCGAAGTGTGGAAACTGAATACAGCAAGTGGGCAATGGAGCAACATTAGCCCCGTTGCTAGTAGCAGCGCGGACAATTATTTCGGTTAGGCGGATTGACAGTGGATGCACAGAAGCCAGGTACGCTTATGGTTGCTACGCTGAATTCCTGGTGGCCTGATGCAATAATTTATCGCAGTACCGACAGCGGAGCAACCTGGAGTCCGATTTGGGAATTCGATGGATATCCGACTCAGCTAAAATACAATTTGGATATAACAGCTGCGCCTTGGCTAACCTTTAATGCCAATCCTGCCCCACCCGAGGTATCTCCGAAACTGGGCTGGATGATCGGTGATCTGGAGATTGATCCATTTAATTCAGACCATATGCTGTACGGGACGGGAGCTACGATTTATGGCTCGAAAAACCTGACCAACTGGGATAAAGGAGGGAAGCTGGACATTTCGGTGGCCGCTAAGGGAATAGAGGAAACGGCAATTCTGGATCTGGTAAGTCCTCCAGCTGGTGCACCTTTGGTGAGCGCAGTAGGTGATGTCTCCGGTTTTAGACATGACGATTTGTTCAAGGCTCCAGCTAAAATGCTGGATAATCCGACCTTTACAAGCAGCGAAAGCATTGATTATGCCGAGCTTAATCCTGCTTTTATGGCACGGGTGGGCAAAGCGGATTACAAAAAAGATCCAAGCCAAATCCATCGGATTGTCCAATGATGGCGGAGCAAATTGGTATAAAGCCAACAGCGAGCTTCCGGTACAGCAGGAGGAGGGAGTATCGGGGTAGCGGCTGATGGCAATGGTTTGCTCTGGAGCACATCGGATAAGCGTGTATTCTACTCCAGAACGGGCGGCAACTCATGGACAGCAAGTACGGGAATTCCAGCGAATGCGAAAATCGCCTCCGACCGGGTGAATTCTAACAATTATTACGCATTTGCTTCCGGAAAAATATATGTGAGCACCAATGGGGATGCATCATTTACAGCATCGACGGCAACTGGCTTGCCGACAGAAGGTAATGCCGACATTGATGCTGTACGAGGGCAGAAGGAGATGTTTGGTTCGCTGGAGGCTCTGAGGATGGAGGACCATACGGCTTATGGCATTCCAAGGATTCCGGCGCCACATTCACCAAGTTCTCTAATGTGCAGGAGGCAGATTCCATAGGCTTTGGTAAAGCAGCGCCCAACCACGCGAATGCAGCGGTATTTATTGTTGGTAAAATTGACGGTACACGCGGATTTTACCGTTCAGACGATGCAGGGACAAATTGGGTGCGTATTAATGATGACAAGCACCAATATGCTCGTGTAACTACAATTATTGGTGATCCCCGGATTTTATGGACGTGCTTATCTGGGAACGAATGGCCGCGGCATTTTGGTAGCGGATAGAGTAGGCGGTGATCAGCCATATACCGGACAAGCAAGCATTACACCGACGGCTGCAACCTATGGAGCGGATAACAGCAATACCGATATTACCGTCAAGCTTACACTTAACGGTAATACGCTGGATGCCATCCGGCAGGGAAGCGTAGTTTTGAAAAAAGTTGAGGATTATACGTTTAATGGCGAAACTGTCGTTCTGACCAATAAGTATTTATCTGCACTGCCAAAAGGAGGGACCACGCTGAACTTCCATTTTAGTACAGGCAGTGATGCGGTGTTCACAGTTACGGTGAAAGGAGATACGCCCGGTGAGCCAAGGAACAGGCGAGGGTGTTCTGAAGGTACAAACCTTTAATGGGAATGTATCTGCAACAAGCAATACGATCAGCTCCAAGTTTAAAATCACCAATACGGGCAGTTCATCCATTTCTCTTGCAAACGTGACACTGTGTTATTATTTACACCATTGACGGGGAGAAAGCCCAAAATTTCTTTACGGATTGGTCAAGCATTTGAACAGAAAATGTGATTGCCAGCTTCAAGACGCTATCCAATGCGAAGCCAGGAGCAGATTCTTACGCAGAAATTGGCTTTAAGTCGGCTGCGGGTTCTTTGCAGCCCGGTCAAAGTGTGGAGTTGCAAACCCGGATTTCCAAAGTGGATTGGAGCAATTACACACAAACCAATGATTATTCTTTTGATCCTACAGCGAACAGCTTAAAAGATTCCACTAAGGTAACCGCTTACTTGTCAGGAAGCAAGCAATGGGGGATCAAGCCTTAAAAAGACGTAAGCCCAAAAAAATGAGGGCAATTGGAACGTAATGCTAGCCACTTTTAATGAGTGAGCTGGTTTTATTTTTAGTGGTATCGGCAACTCTCAATCCGTCAGAAAACGGACCAAAGATAAGGTAAAGCAGCAACCAATCCGCTTCAATAGCATATTTTTATAAATATTTCACTATATGAAAAATTCAAAATAGATAAACAATTTTTTCTCGCCTACTATCCCTCTATAACATACCAACCACTTCGACCAGGAAAAAGACAAACATACCGAACATATGTTTTGATTCCCTGCGAAAAAATGCTCCTACCATTTAGGCAGAAGCGTTTTCGACTCCATTTATAGTGGACAATCTTATCAAACCATATGCCGAGATACTGAAATTAACAGCGTCATCGTAATGACATTCACAATTGTAGAAAACAGCACCGTTTGTGCGGCAAAATCAGGTTCATTTTTATATTCTTCCGCTAAAATACTTGTATTAACGCCAGTAGGCATACCGGATGCAATGAGCAGCGCCTGAGCCGGAATTCCTTTAAGGCCAAGCAGTGATACAAGCAGGAACCCGACTATGGGACCTGCGATCAGGCGCAATACCATACTGATGTACACGGCTGTACGACGCAAGCGAAAGGGGTATTGCACAATTTGCGCGCCTAAAGTTAGCAGAGCAACGGCTACCATCGACTGGCTGATATAATTCAAGGGCTCAGTTAGTAAATGGGGCAATGGACTATGCAACACATTCAGCAGCAAGCCCAGCGCAAGCGCGTATGGCACAGGCATTTTTAAAAAATTAATTAAAATCTTTCGCGTATTGGCCTTGCCATTTTGTACAACAAAAGTACCGTATGTAAACGTAACAAAGCTTTGAAAGGTCATAATCAGAGCTTGAACGGAAATGGCCAGTGGATCACCTTTGAATACCAGCTGGTTGATTGGTAGACCATAATTTCCTGAATTATCTAGCATAATGCTGTTTGTAAAGGCTCCACGCATTCCGGGGCTGTATTTCAGAGATCGGGCGACGGTTGTGCTGATCACGTACAGAATAGCTATGTATAAGGCATAAAAAAGCGAAACCTCACCCATTAGCATTAAGGATATTTCTGAGTTATAGAGCCCTGTAAACACTACCGCAGGGGTGATATAGTAAAAATTGATTTTAGCTAAGGTGTACAAATCCAGTCGAAAATAATATTGCATGATACAACCCAAGCCAATGAGTACAAAAATAGGTAAAACAACTTCCAAAAGAATGGTGCCGAACATGTCTGTTTCATCTTCTTTCTAAGATGCGAATATAAAGGCTAACTCATAAAAATGCATGTGTATGATTCATTATACTTCGGAATTAGGTTAGACGTATAATAAAAAATTTTATAGTGGATTTGCAATCAGAACTGCAGCTCTAACGGTGTTTCACACATGAGTTAAAGAAAAGATAAAAAATCAGCTTATAGAAGCCGTTAATACATCTAGGGACATTTGAGCCCGGTCTTAGTATAAGGAGGAATCGCATCATGAGAAACACTTGGACAGCCTTATTAGCGTGCATATTGGTCTTGGGATTAACAGCGGGAACCGCTGCGGCCAAGCCAGGACGCGGAAATGATCAAGAGAGCAAACGGGAAGCAAAGATGTCCTTTAAAGACGAGAATGAAAAGAGTACGGAAAAGGTAATCAAACCGCATGATTCAGACAATGATCAATTCAAAAAACGGAAGGACGAAACAGCCGGCAAAAAGGGTGAAACTGCACTTACTACAGTAACTGCAGTAACGTATGACACATACGGGGAGTCTAAAGGCCATAACGGTCACAAGGGACACAACGGATACAAGGGTCTGCTCAATGCGGTAGAAAATAAGAAGGACAAACCGGCAGGCGCAGTTATTGCGAACCTGCTGCTTACAAAATACCCGGACCGATTGACACAGGAGCAGGTTGCTGAACTTGAATTGATTCGGAATTCCGGTAAAGCACTGACTGAGGCAGCTGATTTGCTGGCTGAAAACGGAAATGTAACGGATGCCGTTTACATGCAGGAGGAGGCGGTACTAGCTGATGTGTCCAATCTGGACAGCTACAAAAAGCTGGGCGAATTCGCGAAGAAGGCTGGACGGAAGTCGGGTATGAAGCTGTTCGTGAACGGTGAAGAATACGATATCAAACCGATTAATCGCAATGGTACCACACTTGTTCCGTTTAGAACAGCCTCCGAAGCCCTGGATGCGAAGGTCTCCTGGGATTCAAAGGAAAAGGCGGTTACTGTAACTCGTAACGGCGTATCCGTCAAATTATTTGTTAACAGTGCCAAAGCATATATTAACGATCAGCCGTATTCAATCGAGCAGCCGGCATCCATCGTGGACGGGACGACAATGGTGCCTGTAAGGGTAATCGGTGAGGCCTTAGGGACAAATGTGAAATGGGAGCCTGAGAGCCAGTCCGTGGTTGTATACGAGCAGCCAACATTATCAACGCCTACATCAACACCTTAATGTGCTGTGAACAACAAGTTTTTGTAAAAGCGAAAAGGCTCTTGACTAAATCGTCAGAGCCTTTTCTATTTGACCTTGGAATCAAGAATTGATTTCGTCATTCCCACTACGTGAGAAAGTAGTTCGGCATCATAGCATTTTGGTGCTCGTAAGGAAAGGATACTCTCATTACGTGCCCGGCATGTGTACAATTAAATAGAGATGACAGAAAAAGGGAGTGGTATAGATGGATTTAGGTTTAGCGGGAAAGGCTGCCTTTGTCGCAGGCTCCAGTAAAGGGCTTGGCAAGGCAAGCGCACGGGAGCTGGCGCGTGAAGGAGCGCATGTCATGATTTCGGGACGGAACGAAGCAGAGCTTCAGCAGACACAGGCAGAATTACAGGCAACGGCGAGTGGACGTGTTGAATATGTAGTTTGTGATGTAACGAAACCAGATCATATTTCTAAAGCCATCCAGCGCACAGTGGAATTGTATGGTACCGTCGATATTTTGGTTAACAATGCGGGCGGGCCTCCTGCAGGAACCTTTGATGACTTTACGGATGAAGTTTGGATGCAGGCCTTTGAGCAAAATTTACTTAGTCATATCCGTTTGATTCGCGAGGCCCTGCCATATATGAAAAAACAGCAAAGCGGCAGAATTTTAAATATTGCCTCTTCTTCGGTGAAGCAGCCGATTCCTGGCCTGATTATCTCGAATACGTTGCGTACTGGAGTTGCTGGACTGGCGAAGACATTGTCTATGGAATTAGCTCCTTACAATATTCTGGTACATACTGTAGCACCGGGGAGAATTGCAACGGATCGCGTCCGTAGCTTGGACGAGCTTCGAGCGGAGAAAACCCAGCAAACAGCGGATGAGGTTCGCGAGCAAGCTGAAGAGGGCATTCCATTGGGACGATATGGGGAGCCTGAGGAGTTTGGTAAAGTCGTCGCTTTTCTGGCGTCCACAGCTTCATCCTATTTGACAGGCAGTACCATTCTTGTCGATGGTGGAATGATTAAATCGTTATAAAAATTAAAGAAGCGTACTGACAGCCGATTAGCCCTGCTGCCGGTACTCTTCTTTAGAAGCTTTAGTTATGGCGAGGAATTTCACAACCGTCGTCGGTACATACACCGCCTGCATCATTTTCGGAGGAACCTGCGCTTACCATCGTAAATGGAGAACGCTCGGCCCATGCTTTTTGCAGAGCATCATGGAACACCTCATCTGACTGAGCACCCGAAACGGCAAATTTCCGATCAAACACAAAAAACGGTACACCCCGAACGCCCAACTCAGCGCCCTCGGCTTCATCGGCTCTAACTTCGTTTGTAAAGCGGTCACTATTCAATATGACGGCGGCTTCATTCTGATCCAAACCAACCTCGGCAGCCAATGTCGTCAGCACTTCTTGGTCGCCGGTATGCTGGCCTTCTATAAAGACAGCCTGGAATAAACGCTCGCTCAGCTCCAGCATTTTGCCCTGTGTTTGAGCCCAATGTGTCAAACGGTGAGCATCGAGAGAGTTGGTCGGTACCATCGCGTGAATATTGTACTCCAACCCCGCAGAGCGTGCATTTTCGTTCATCCGGTCATTCATCGCTTGTGCTTCTTGCAGACTGACGCCATATTTAGCAGACAGCTCTTCATTAATCGTTTTACCACTATCTCTTACAG
Source organism: Paenibacillus sp. 1-18 (assembly GCF_000520755.1). Classification (NCBI taxonomy): domain Bacteria; kingdom Bacillati; phylum Bacillota; class Bacilli; order Caryophanales; family Paenibacillaceae; genus Paenibacillus; species Paenibacillus sp. 1-18. The sequence continues at coordinate 21,820 of NZ_ASSB01000311.1, read as the reverse complement.
CATCAGGATTTAGCTCAAAGCTCTTAAACGTCAACTTCACCTCATCACGGTGTGGAAATTGCTGTAGCACTTGTTCCAAACGGCGTTTGCCGATATAACAGAACGGGCACATAAAATCAGACCAAACTTCAATATTCATAAGGAAAAGCCTCCATGTTTACATTTTTTTTATTGAATAACCTGAAATGGATCAGCTCACTTTTAAAATGTATTTAAAAGGTGAAACTTCATTGGTTACAATAAAGATTATAAGGTCAAAGCAATTAACGTGCAAATATTTAATGCTTGTAAAAAAATAAATGCTGTGATAATTTTAAATATGTAATCGGTTACATATTGGACTTGAAACTAAACTATGACAACAATTAAGCAGGTCACCAGCTATGCGGGTGTTTCTGTAGCGACCGTATCCAGAGTTATTAATGAAACCGGATATGTGCATGAGGACACACGCCGGAAGGTTGAAGCAGCTGTTAGGCAGCTGAATTACAAGCCCAACGAAGTCGCTCGTTCTTTGTATAAAAAGAAATCCAGATTAATTGGTCTGCTTCTGCCGGATATTACGAATCCTTACTTTCCCTTGCTAGCTCGCGGGGTGGAGGATCGAATGCAGGAAAATGACTTCCGGATTATTTTTGGCAATAGTGATGAAGATCGTCAAAAGGAACTGGACTACATGGACACATTTGTTCAAAATAATATTGTTGGTGTCATTTCATCTACCAATGATTCCGACGCCGATTGCTACGCCAAGCTGAAAATCCCTGTCGTTTTTCTCGATCGGACTTCCAGTGACAGCCTCTCCGTATATGCGGATGGAGCCTATGGCGGTCGATTGGCAGCTCAGGAAATGGTTGCCCGTGGCAGCAAACAAATTACAGTCTTGCAGGGCCCCACACATATTCGTCCAGCGCAGGATCGTTTTCGCGGGGCGGTTGAAGAGCTTCAGCAATCGAACATTACTTATCATGTCGTCGAAACAACGTCCTTTTCGTTTAAAGATGCGGAGTCATGGGCCAAAGAGCTGTTCAGAAAGCACCCGGATACGGATGGAGTTATTGCCAGTAACGATATTGTAGCTACAGCGGTAATACATGAGGCACATCGATTAGGAAAGAAAATCCCGGATGATGTTCAAATTATCGGGTTTGATGATATACCATTAAGCAGCTTGTTATTCCCGCCTTTGTCAACGATCCGTCAGCCTGCCTATGAAATGGGCTGGGAAGCAGTAGGTCTGCTGATTCAACTGATTGAGCAATCGCAAGCAACGAAGTCAAGCACACCGAATCTTCATTCGAATATACTTACTCATTCAAGCATACAGTTGCCCGTCAAATTCATTGAACGGGAAACGACGAGAAAGGTGGATTATCATGGCTAAAATTTCGATTATCGGAAGCAGTTCAATGGATCTCGTAGTTACTTCATCCAAACGCCCCGGTGCAGGGGAAACCGTGTTGGGGGAAAGCTTTACAACCGTCCCTGGGGGCAAAGGCGCCAATCAGGCGGTAGCCGCAGCCCGGCTCGGAGCAGATGTCACGATGATTGGACGTGTAGGGGATGACCATTTTGGACAACAGATTTTACGCAACTTTGAAGAAAATCATGTTCGTATCGGCTATGTGAAACCGGTTACACATATGGAAAGCGGCACAGCACATATTGTGCTGGCTGAGGGCGATAACAGTATTGTCGTGGTAAAAGCAGCGAATAATGAAGTGACACCCGCCTATGTGGAAGAAGCGCTCGATGCCATCCGAAGCTCTGATATGGTGCTAGTTCAACAGGAAATACCGGCGGAAACGGTTGTTTATGTAAGCGAAATTTGTGCAAAGTACCAAATACCGTTCTTGCTCAATCCTGCTCCGGCTCGTGAAGTGGAAGAAAGCGTGATTGAGAATGCGACATACATTACGCCGAATGAGCATGAAGCTGCTATCATGTTCAAGAATATGAGTCTTCAAGAGGCGTTGCGCAAATATCCGCACAAGCTGTTTGTTACGGAGGGCAGTAATGGCGTTCGGTTCTTCGACGGTGAACAAGAAATTGTGGTTCCCACTTATAAAGTAGAAGCAGTTGATACGACAGGCGCTGGGGATACATTCAACGCAGCATTTGCGGTGGCGCTGGCAGAAGGAAAATCGTTGACAGACAGTGTGAAATTCGCTAATCGTGCTGCTTCATTGTCCGTTACCAAATTTGGGGCCCAGGGTGGTATGCCGACCCGCCGAGAAGTAGAGGAGCAATTATAATATGGAAAAACATGGAATCCAGTCATATATCCAAGGTACTATCGGATCTCGGCCACACGGACTATATTGTCGTGGCCGATGCCGGTTTACCTGTTCCTGAAGGCGTTACCCAAATTGACTTGGCCCTTAAACTAGGCGTTCCCTTCTTTCAGGACGTTGTTGATGTCATCGCTGCAGATATGGTGATCGAAAAGGTGACGTTGGCCGAAGAAATCAAATAAGCAAACGAACAGGCATTACAGTATATTACCCGCACATTTGCTGGGGAGAGGCTAAAAAATCCGCAGATTACAGAGCATGCTGTCGTCATTGAGTTTTGCTCGCATGAACAATTCAAGGAGCTGGCCCAGCATGCCAAGGCAATCATCGGCACAGGTGAAGCCAAGCCGTTTGCCAATTGTATTTTGCCAGCCCCAGGAAGGCAGAGCACAAGGGGATTGCTTTTATTGAGCGACAAAACAAATCTATTTTGCTACTTGTTTCTCAATTACATAATTTATTTACCTATGCATCATATAACGATTTTGTGTTGAAAGGGTGATTTATTCATGGAAATAACACCTACGATACGGGCAGAATTAGACAGATACTTAAAAGAAGAGGGTTTGAGCCTAATACAATTCGGGCATATTGCAGGCATGAATCGGGGAGCAGTAAGTGCTATTGTGTCAGGAAATAAGTCTATGTCTGTTAACCAGCTTGACCTAATTACGGAGGCTATGGGTTTACCGGAAGGCCACTTTTACGACTTGTTTATAGATAACTACATCATCGACTTACAACCGAATATGAGGCGGATCGAGCCATTTTTGTATCGCTGTGCGGAGTTGGACAAATTGCTGCTCTATGAGGGCGTAGCTGAAGTGGAGAAGTACCAACATTCGGAACGTTTGGCAATCTGCCATTATCGTATATTCACGATTCAGGTTGGAGACGATCAAAAACGCAATCTCAGGGCAGCTACAATATTTAAGGTTTTTGTCGAATTAATTTACAATAGAGGGTACTGCCAACATTTTAACGAAAATATACGCTAAGTCTTTGGATTTGTCCGGCTTAGCTTTTTTTCTTACTCTAAGGATTTTGGCCCTTATCATCTACGCCATTGATACCAATTTCAACGTTTACTCGGACCTACTCTGTTGTCTGAGAATAAAGCTGTTTAATTTATAATAAATTTGTTTAAAAATGGCCATCTTCACTAAGCTAACGGGCAGTAGAGCACGATTGTGAATTTATATAGGTACAACTTGTACCTTGCGGCTAGCCACAGCCATATAAAACCGATGCGGCTAACAAGGCCAGATTTAAAGGGCAAATCTCCATGCATGATTTGAGAGCATGGAGACTTATTTTAGTTTTATTATACAAATAGGCAAACATGACACCATCCAATTGCCAATATGAGGGAGGATGGGGTAAACGGCAAATAGCATGCATTAAGAATCCGCTATTGCTGTATTCTGATCGGGACGTCTTGCCGGAAACAGGCAGATCAGCGATGTTGTTAGTTCCAGCCTATAGGTCTATTGAACCGGAATTTCAATCCAGGATGAACGAATATCACCAGTATATATCGTTTGCTTCGCGATTTTCATCTCTTCTTGAAGCGCCCAAGATCCGGCGATGTTAGGGTGCGCATGGTAAGCCGGAAAATTGGATGAGGAGATGTCAACCCTCAATATCGAACCTTTGCGGAGCGTCCAGAGGATCGGCCACAATTCGATTTCGATCTCTACGATCTCGTTTGGCGTGTAGGGTGATGTACGGTCATTGCGAAAACGCAAGCTAGTGATGCCATCGCGAATGTTGCACGTGGTACCGTCGGCAAACTGCTCCATGATGCATACCGTGAACGAAGTATCCTCGGCATCCGAGCTTACGGTCAGATGCGTTGTAATTGGACCAGAGATCTGCAAGGGGGCCTCCAGTTCTTCCGACAAGAAAGAAATGACGTCCGTTCTCGTACCTGGCGCGTCTTGATAGACGCTGGCCGGCCTGCAAGCGTCAGGTGCCAGGGACAAATAATTCATCAAAGCGGCTCCCCCCTTCGTCGATACGGGATTGGAAGGATCGTATGCATAGGAAACGGAAGTTCCCGCAAACGGTTTTTCGAGCGTCAAGCAATGAATGGGCCCCTGCGTGCATGCCAGTTCGTATCGCGCAACGCTATTGTTTTTGATCCATCCGTCCCAGCTTTTCCAACGTCCTTCCCCGATCACATAAGTTTGAACCTTTCCCTTAAGATCAACGTTCTCGAACGGCTCGCCTTTCAAATGATGATTAAACCACTGCAAAGCGGCTCGATGCTGCTTCGGCACCCATAATTCATGATTCGTATAATCCAGATCGCCGGCAACATCTTCTGTATGCACCCAAGGCCCGATGAGAAAACAACTTTCCGATCGGACGGATTCGGGAAGTTTGTTGTAGCTCAGGACGGACGAATTGAGATTATGGTCGAACCATCCTTCAATGATCATGACCGGAATCTTCGTCTTACAGGGAACTTCTTTCAAATCGGCCCAAAAACCGGTATTCCAAAAAGGTCTGTCGGGATCGATCTCTGTTACCCAATCCCGATACCAGGGCAGCGTATGTCCAAACAGATGTTGGTCCATCTCGATGTGAGGTTTCACGGACAGCGCTTCCCGATAAAGCGTATCTTGCGGCAAAAGCGGTTCATAGCCGGCGTTCCAAATCGCCCAAGCGGTGAAGAGGTCGTGCCGAAACATGCCGTTCATGTAAAGTTGTTTGTACCGCTCGATTCCGGCGACGGCGATAAACATCGTTTTGACTTCCGGAGGCGGTGCTCGGCCATGCTCCACTGAAGGATCCCCGAGTAAGAGGAACCGTAAGTGCCGATGCGGTCGTTCGACCAAGATTGCTCGATCACCCAATTGAGCGTATCCAACCCATCCTCTATCTCATGGACAAAGGGAATCCATTCTCCTTCAGATTGCCCCCGGCCTCGGCATTCCTGCAGAACGAAGGCAAATCCGTGCCCAGCCCAGAACTTTGCCTGCTCCAGAAAATCCGCCTGCATGAACGGGTACGGATTACGATTGAGAATGACTGGCCAAGGGCTTCCCTCTTCCGGAAGTGTAACAATCGTGTTCAGATTGACTCCGTCTCTCATTGGTACGAATTCGGCTTCTTGATTCTTGTCATATGTTGACATTCGTCATTCCTCCATCATTTTTAAAGTTTGGTATTGCCCTCTGAGACTATAATAAGAAATAATGGTGACAGGGATTGTCATGAACTTTAATTTGAAACAAGATGGGGAATTAATATGCCAAAATCTGAATTGCCCAAGTCCAAAAGACTGATGGAACTGATGATGACCGTTAATCGAAAGCGGCAGTTCAAGGTTCGAGAGCTTGCCGATGAATTCGGGGTGTCCACACGCACCATCTTGAGAGATCTGCAGGAATTGAGCGAGCTGGGGGTTCCACTGTATTCGGAAGTAGGCCCGCATGGGGGATATCAAGTAGTAAGAGAAAGGGTTCTGCCGCCTATCGCATTTACGGAAATGGAGGCGGTGGCGATGTTTTTTGCGGTGCATGCCTTACGTCATTATTCCTCGCTGCCGTTCGAAGCGGAGTCGGTTTCTGCGCTGAAAAAATTTTATTTGCATATGCCTGGAGATGTCAGGAATCGCATCGACAGCATGAAAGACCGGCTCGATTTCATTGCACCGACAAGGCGGGGGGATGCTCCATACCTGGCTATTGTGCTGGAAGCCGCTGTGGAGCAAAAGGTACTCGCTATCGATTACGAATCGGATGAGAAAGGGGAAAGCAGCCGTCAGATTCAACCAGTCTTGCTCTATGCTAACCAAGGGTACTGGTATTGCTTGGCGTATTGCTTCCTGCGCCAAGGCTATCGATTGTTCCGGTGCGACCGGATTCGATCAGCTGTCTATGATACATCAGGCATAGAGCCGCTTGAGCTTGGCGGTATCCATCTTACATGGCGAGAAGAAGAGGAGCTAGTGAAAGATCCCATCCACCTTCGGGCTTATCTGAGTCGCAAAGGCGTGCAACACTGCGAGGCAGAGATTTGGCTCTCTCTGCAATTGAATGCAGACGGAAGCGGCTTTATTGACAAGGTTGTGTCCCAAGCCCATCTTTCCTTTTATGCGGAGTTTTTCATTGGATTAGGAGATGAGGTTATTCTGGATGAGCCGGAGGAATTGAAAGAAGCGATAAGGAAGAGACTTTCCGAGCTGTTAAGTCGCTACTAAGGCATGCAATGACTTTGCAATTGTAGTCTAGCTGCCAAGTGAACGAAGGCAGGATGGTAGCTATAATTGTATCTCTTACATCCTGTCGATTACGATGATCATAAAGTTGATTCACTTCACTAACGGAGACGTTAGTTCAATGATGTTAAACAACTTTATTTCCGACCCGGCCCATATCATAGGCCGGGTTTACTGCATTTTTTTCGGCCATTTTAAATGACTCTAAAGCTGACACCTGAAAGCTACACGTTTGTGGCAAGCTGGCTGGCTGGAAGCATATGGGGATCAAACTGGAAATTTGTCATGGCTCTGTTGCCTTGGCTTATTGTGCTGCTTCCGTTCGCGTACTATAAGGCAAATGTAATGAATGTGCTTAACCTGGGAGATCAGACTGCATCCGGGTTAGGTACCCCTATCGAAAAGGAGCGTATTCTTCTCCTGGCTGCTGCAGTTGGACTGGCCAGTTCCAGTGTGTCAGTTAGCGGTGGTATCGGTTTTGTTGGTTTGGTTGCTCCGCATTTGGCGAGAAAGCTGGTGGGGCCGAAGCATAAAATGCTGCTGGTAACCCGTGCTTTAGTCGGAGCACTCCTGGTACTCGTAGCAGATACGATCACACGCTCCTTACCTTTGCAGAAAGAAATTCCGACAGGCTTGATCGTGGCCATTATTGGTGCGCCCTACTTCCTGTATTTGCTGGGCCGCTCCAAGGGATAGCATTGTGAAACAAATAACCTTCAACACCACTAAGAAAAGTGGAGTTGAAGGTTATTTTCCATTTGTGCCTTAGTAGTCTTGCATCTCAACGGGAAGTGTTCAAGGCATGAGAGGTTTGATGCAGCTCTCTGATCATTTTGTGCAACGTGTAATTTTCTTGACGTGTCACGCCGTGTTGATTTTCCTGAACCAGCAACTGATGGATGTTACGTTTTAGAATTTCACTTCGACGTTCCAGCATTTCGGTACTCATAAATAAATGAACACTCCCTTTGTCATGATAAACCCATATCATTGGAATGAGCATAGGCTGTAAATAAGCTTGGCTTTCGACTTCTTTAAGTATATCGTGCTGGATGATCAAGGGAAAACGGAGCAAGACAGCAAAATGCTTTATCTCATCACTCTTATCGTGCCAACGGCTACTCACCCCAGGGGTTCTTAGATATGCTTCCTAATGCTGGTGATAACAGACGCTTAGGTTATTTTTTTATTTGATGAAAAAGAGTTTTGAATGGAGCGCTAGACAAGGGGAGGGGCTTTATTTATACTTAAAAAGTGCTCAAAATAACTGCGTATAATATAAATTATACGCAGTTTAGGTTTAAAACGACTTTACATCTCCTAGTTGCATAAGATGTCGATTGAATTGTCGATAAAAAGCAGACAAAATTGAACGTTTTACAGCATATTTCAGAATATGAATGGAAAAGGAGGCCACTGGTGTGAGAAAAGAGCTGCGTCATATGGAGTCGGTCACGGTAGATGAAACGGATGAAGTTTATGCTGAGGAGTTGGAAGCCTTTTTGATTTGGATGAAGGATGCGGGATATACAATACATACGCAAAAAAATTATATGGGGGATGTAAAGCAGTTTTTACGCACGTTGCGGGATAAACCACTCGATCAGGTGAAAAAGATTCACGTTATGTCCTATCTGTCCAAAGCTCGGGAGGGAGGAGCTGGGGATAGTACCCGGAATCGCAAGCATGCAGCGGTGAGCAGCTTTTTCAAAGCACTGCAGGAGTTTGAATTATGCAGTACAAATCCGGCATCGGGAATTAAAAAAGCAAAGACAGTAAAAAATCGAATGCCCGTATACCTGGATGAAAATGAAATCAGGCCATTTTTACTTGCGGTGGAAGGAAAATATGCTAATCGGAATATGGCTATTTTTCTGCTCATGGTATATATGGGATTGCGGGTAGGGGAGGTTCACTCATTGAATATCTCTGATTATAGCCGGGAACGACGTACTTTGGATGTGTTCGGAAAAGGACGGAAGTGGCGTACGCTTCCAATGCCGGAGGCTGTATGTGATATTTTAGACCGTGCATTGGAGGAAAGATTAACGCCGTGGAGAGGGAAGGAGGATGCTATGTTCGTATCGCAAAAAGGCCGCCGACTGGCAGTGCGCTCTATCCAGCAGATCGCAACAGAAACGTTCGAGCGATTCCAACAGGATAAAGGTGCACAGGGTCGGGTAGCCTACTCCAGCCATAAACTGCGGCATACGTTTGCGACAATGCTTTTGCGTAAGGGGGCCGATCTACGTACGGTGCAGGAGTTGTTAGGGCACTCATCCATTCAGACGACGACTGTATATACGCATGTCACGGATCGGGAGAAGGAAAAGGCGATGGATAAGCTGGATATTCAGATACCAACAGCATAGTTGTAAGTATATACCATGAGTGCATGTGATAAAGCACATACTGACATAGCCATTCGAGGTAGTGGAAGATCAAAAAAAGAACCTGGACAGTTTTACCAGGTTCTTTTATATTGCACATGAACAGACACAATGATATAATCGGTTTACTACTGCATCAATTTAAGATTCCATAAGTAACACATCTTACATTTTGATTGTATCATGCCGGTAAACTCTTGTCAAATGTTTTTTCTCAATTTAATGGTTAGGAGAGATATTGAATGAGTTCTTTGGTTCTCGGTTTTCAGGAAATTGAAAAAACGCAGCTTTTGCTCGTTGGCGGAAAAGGGTTAAATTTAGGGAGATTATCAAAAATTCAAGGAATAGAAGTACCAGAAGGATTTTGTGTTACAACAGTGGGATATCAAAAAGCCATCGAACAAAACGAAACGGTTCATGCTTTGTTGGACAGACTAACCATGCTAAAAGCAGAAGATCGAGATCAAATTGGTGAAATCAGCAGGAAGATTCGACAAATCATTATGGAAGTAGAAATTCCTTCCGATGTTGTAAAAGCAGTTACTCACTATCTTTCCCAGTTTGGTGAAGAACATGCTTATGCAGTGCGCTCTAGTGCGACTGCTGAAGATTTACCACATGCCTCTTTTGCTGGTCAGCAAGACACCTATTTAAATATTATCGGCAAAGAAGCAATCTTGCAGCATATCAGCAAATGTTGGGCTTCCCTATTTACGGATCGCGCGGTAATCTACCGTATGCAAAATGGATTTGACCACAGTCAAGTTTATTTATCTGTTATCGTTCAAAGGATGGTTTTCCCACAGGCTTCAGGGATTTTATTTACCGCTGATCCGATTACTTCCAACCGAAAGCTGCTATCAATTGATGCCAGTTTTGGACTTGGAGAAGCGCTGGTCTCTGGCTTGGTATCTGCTGATAGTTATAAAGTACAGGAAGGGGAGATCGTCGATAAGAGGATAGCAACTAAGAAATTGGCTATCTATGGACTAAAAGAAGGCGGAACAGAGACTCGGCAGATCGATCCTGATCAGCAAAAGACTCAAACACTTACGGATCAACAAATTTTACAACTGGCACGCATCGGAAGACAGATCGAAGCATATTTTGGTTGCCCACAAGATATCGAATGGTGTTTGGCCCATGATAAATTTTATATTGTCCAGAGTCGGCCAATTACTACTTTATACCCGATCCCCGAAGCGAATGATCAAGAAAATCACGTCTATCTATCTGTTGGTCATCAACAAATGATGACAGATCCCATAAAACCATTGGGATTGTCTTTTTACCTGTTAATTACTCCTGCACCTATGCGTAAAGCCGGTGGGAGGTTGTTTGTTGATGTTGCACCTATACTGGCTTCACCTGTCAGAAGGGAAACTTTTTTAAGTACCCTGGGATCCGATCCGCTCACGCAAGGCGCACTCATGACCATAACAGAGCGAGATTTTATAAAATTGTTACCAAATGATCAAACAGCACCGATTCCCAGCAGAAGTAATACAGATACGCCGGCACAATTCGAAAACGATCCGACAATCGTTTCTGATTTGATTAAGCGTAGTCAAACATCGATAGAAGAGTTAAAACAAAATATCCAAACGAAATCAGGATCGGATTTATTTGATTTTATTCTGGAAGATATCCAGGAATTAAAGAAGATTTTATTTGACCCACAAAGTACGGCTGTGTTTATGGCTGCTATGAATGCTTCATCATGGATCAATGAGAAAATGAACGAGTGGTTGGGTGAAAAGAACGCAGCAGATACGCTTTCTCAATCTGTACCCCACAATATTACTTCGGAAATGGGTCTGGGGCTATTGGATGTCGCAGATGTGATTCGCCCTTATCCGGAAGTGATTGATTGTTTGCAGCATGCAAAAGAAGATAACTTTCTGGATGAACTGCTTAAGTTTGATGGCGGACAGGAAACCAGGGACGCGATCAATGTTTATCTCAACAAGTACGGAATGCGATGTGCCGGAGAAATCGATATTACTCGAACTCGTTGGAGCGAAAAACCGATTACACTTGTCCCGTTGATTCTGGGTAACGTCAAAAACCTTGAGCCTAATGCAAGCAATCGGAAATTTGAGCAAGGGCGACAGGAAGCTTTGGCAAAAGAACAAGAGTTATTAGATCGATTGAAGCAATTGCCGGATGGTGAACAAAAAGCCAAAGAAGCCAAACGAATGATCGACCTCATCCGGAATTTCATCGGTTATCGGGAATATCCAAAATACGGCTATATTAATCGCTACTTCGTGTATAGGCAGGCTCTACTGAAAGAAGCCGAACAACTTGCACAAGCGGGCGTTATCCATGACAAAGAAGACGTGTACTATCTCACTTTTGAGGAATTTCACGAAGTCGTACGCACAAATAAACTGGATTACCAGATCATTAGCAAACGAAAAGACGATTACAATTTTTTTGAAAAACTAACTCTACCACGCGTTATCACGTCTGATGGTGAAATCATTACAGGTGAGTACAAACGAGAAAATCTCCCAGCCGAAGCTATTGTAGGTCTGCCTGTTTCTTCTGGAGTTATAGAGGGACGGGCACGTGTCATCTTAAACATGGAAAATGCCGATCTGGAAGATGGAGATATATTAGTCACCTCCTTTACTGACCCTGGCTGGACACCATTATTTGTATCCATTAAAGGTCTAGTCACCGAGGTTGGCGGACTGATGACCCATGGAGCGGTTATCGCGCGTGAATATGGCTTGCCGGCAGTTGTCGGAGTGGAAAATGCCACCAGACTGATCAAAGACGGGCAACGAATTCGCGTGAATGGAACAGAAGGGTATATTGAAATATTGTAATGGCTGAATACGTCAAGTAAGAACCTCTGTCATAATGGACGGCACTAAATGCAATCTGTCATGGATAAAAGCACGGTTACCCTTTAACAAACGGGCTGCAATTGGTACATTTATCACTTATAAAAAGAACTCTCCAGACGAGGAGAGTTCTTGCATTTTTATCCATGTGTTTATGGATGGTATCAGCAAAAAATTGCACCCTAACTTAAAAATAACACCAATGATCGAGCCATTGTAGTGTTTCGGTGGATTGATCCTCTTTTTGAAAGCTTTTCTCGAAATCGAGTGAAGTACAGGAGTTCAACACATGTATGATTTGCTTATTTAAAAGCTTCCAAAGATGTATGACATCCATGTGAGAGAACGCGTCCTGATACTGATTGGCAGCAACCCAATCATTTTGTGCATATGATTCAATTTTTACTGGGGATGTTGAATGCTTAATGATTATAAATCTTCGATGGTTATTCGAGGCGGAGTCACACAGATGCCCAAGTATTTCCTTTTTAGACCATTTTTCCGGGAGAGTCTTGGCATTAAATTCATGTTCTGAGATTGAAAAGAGTTCTTTTTCATAAGAGTCAGAACGTCCCATTGTTGTCTTTAAATAAATGATAAATAACAACTTGACTTGGAACGCGTTTCATCAATTAAAGTTAATGTATAACTTAAAAGAGAAAGCGAGGGGCACTCTTATGATCTCACTGATTTTATTATGCTCAGTGATCTGGATGGTATTTTTTTGAATAAGTAACACTTTCGATGTCTTATTAACGATAAAGAAAATGATGGAGTTACAAAACAATTAAAATTAATTAGTGTTATTGAAAGAAGCACTCCAAACTCCACTATGAAAGGAATATACGTAGCATGAAAAATAAAATACTGGTTTTTGATATTGGTGGCTCTTTTATAAAATTCAGTTTGTATTTTCAAGGTGAATTTATGAATAAAGGTAAAGTTGCGACACCCTTAGACTCACTTGAGGACCTGCTTGTAGCTTTGAAGCAAATTCATAATGAGTTTATAGATGAATGTGAAGGTGTAGCCGTCAGTATGCCAGGTATTGTGAATTCGGCCAGCGGTCATATGGTGCATGGAGGCTCTTTAAAGTATATAAATGATATAAATATGATCGCAGTTTTTGAGAAAGCGCTTCATTTACCCGTAGCGATTGAAAATGATGGAAAGTGCGCTGCTCTCGGAGAAGTATGGCGTGGTTCATTACAAGGGGTCACCGATGGTGTTGTTCTGGTAGTTGGAACAGGGATGGGCGGTGGAATCATCTCTCAAGGGAAATTGCTGAAAGGCCATCATTTATCGGCCGGGGAGTTTTCTTTCATTAGAACTAATAACGAACATGCAGACAATGTTGATTATCTGCTTGGTATGCAAGGGAGTAGTTTTGTTTTAACTAAAACTGTTGCGAAAGCCAAAGGACTTCCTGCAGATTCTATGACAGGTGAAAAGGTATTCCAGTTCATTGAAGAAGGTGATCACACAGTCCAAAAGATTTTTCAAGAATACTGTAGGAACATTGCTACACAAATCATTAATTTGCAGGCGATTCTTGACCCTGAAAAGTTTGTCATTGGGGGAGGCATATCTGCAAATCCTTTGCTAGTCATTACCATAAGGAAAGAGCTAGAGAAACTATATATGCGTTCGTTCTTAAATGTTGTGGATGCAAATATTGAACGAAGCAAATTTGGCAATGAAGCAAATTTGCTGGGTGCTGTATTTAACTATAAGCAATCGTTTCATCTTGAATGATTGGCATCTAAGCTTGTTTGACATCAAATAGTTTACATAATAAATATTACGTTATTTAAATGTCTTGGATTTATGAGTCCTCATAATGGAAGCAAATGACAACAAGTAAAATCAGCAAATGGATTACTCTTATCGAAGTGTCCGCTTGCTGATTAAAGTTGCAAGTGTATTTACATTTCATTTTCCGGAGGAGATTCAATAATCAATCCTTGAACATGCTTGCGTCCCAGAAGCTTCCGTTTTTTGCGGTTTTCTTTGGTCTCTAAAACAATGTCCAGATCGTAGTCAGCAGGATACAATTCAGTAGCAGCGATGTGAAGGACGAGCCTTTTTTTATTTATGGTCAGCTTTTGTCCTTGGATCAAAATCCCTACATTCCCCCGTTCATCCTCTGTTTTATAGACAATTCCAGTGCGATTCAGGTAGCCTACATACACACTATCACCAAGGGCAAATGGCGCGGCTGAAGGGTTTAAAGTCTCTTTTTTAGGGAAAGGTTTACTTGCAGCAACTGGCTTTTCCTTATCAAGAGCAGGGGGCATAATAAACGGTTCCTGTGTATTCTGGGACGTACTGCCTTCAGAAATGGCTTGAGAGCGCTCGATAATACGATTCCACATCCCCAGTTTCAAGGCAATTGCGTATGCATAGCTTTCTCCAGCCTCGCCGATTCGAAGGCGGTACAAGGGCTGCAGTGTTTCAGTATCAAACTCCATACGAGCATTTTGGAATCCCGGTGTATTTTCGGCAAAATGCTTGATTTCGCTAAAGTGTGTTGTAGCTATAACTGTTGCCTGGCGACGGTGGAATTCCTCCAATAGCGCGATAGAGAGTCCTACGCCTTCTCCCGGATCGGTACCGGATGCCATTTCGTCGATCAGAATCAGAGTGGAGCTGCCCGCCGTTTCCAAAATGCCGATCATGTTGCGAATATGAGCTGAAAAGGTGCTCAACGCATGTTCAATGCTTTGACCGTCCCCGATGTCTACCTCAATTTCCTCAAATACAGCCATTCGGCTACCTTCCAAAACAGGTACGAGCAATCCGGATTGTACCATTAGCGTTAACAGGCCGACGCTTTTGAGAGCCATCGTTTTTCCGCCTGTATTCGGACCGGTAATAATGAGCGAGGAATAGCCTTGGCCGATGGAAAAATCAAGCGGAACCATGGTATTCGCCATCAACGGGTGACGAGCACCATGGATATCTATTATCCCGTCATGGTTAAGCTCGACAGGCACAGCATCCAGAGTCATGGCATATTTAGCCTTGGCCAATAAAAAATCCAGGACACCTACCGTTTCTGTGTTGATATTAAACTCCCGAGTGTATGATTCGGCGAGGGCTGTAAGTTCTCCGAGCACTTTCATTTCTTCTTTTGATTCTTCCGCCATGTTCGCGCTCTGATCAAATTGCAGGCTAACAATTTCAGCAGGTTCAACATAAACCGTTTGACCGCTTCCTGATTCATCAAGGACGCTGCCCTTTACTTGTTTACGGAATTCTTTTTTGATTGGAAGCACATAACGGCCGCCGCGCTGACTAACCATATTTTCCTGCATGATGGATTGATGGCGGCTGATAAGAGAATCAAGTTTCCTCTTTATGCGTTCTTCAGTAACCGTTATTTTTTTGCGGATTTTTGCCAGCTCTTTACTGGCCATATCCGTCACTCGTCCCGAATAAATACATTTCTCGATTTCGGACAAAAGAGGCTCCATACCATACATGGAGGAAGCATAGGCACTGACAGTTGGAGCGACATCTGCCTTGGAATTCATATATTTTATGAGTTGGCTGCAACTTCTTATAAACTGAGCCATGTGAGAAAAATCGCGCTCGCTGAACAAATAGCCGGTTCCCAACAAGTGGAGGATGTATTCCATCCCTTCCAGCGATGGGATGGGGACGCTTGCTCCGTGGCGTATTAACTGCAAGGCCTCGTTTGTTTCATTTAGGCGAGTCCTGATTGTACGAATATCTGTAATGGGAAGCATGGAAGCGGCATGCTGCTTACCAAGGTAAGAAAAGGCGCATTCGGAGACTCTTGTTTTGATTCGGTCGTATTCCAAACGCTGCATCGTGGTTTCATTCATGAGAAATCTCTCCTTTGGTTGTTTGTTCAGGATTTTTGGAACCTTGCTGCAAAAGAAAAAAGGGCGGAGAATGAACAAATCGTTCATTCTCCGCCCATAAGGAAAGAGGGAAATTATCGACAAATAAGCCTAGAATTCAGCTGTTGTAATTCCAAATTCAAGCCTCCGATTTATTCACGCATTAGCCCATTTGTAAGCTATTCGTCTTATGAATAAAGGAAGGATAAAAGGAAAGTTACAAAACCTGAAAACAAAAAAACCGCGCTGAACACAGCACGGAATAAGGCCTAAATGTAAATAATCCCTAAGGCGATTTATGATATCCGCATGTTCTTAACTAATACCAGGGTAAAAAAACAGCAACAAACAAACCTATCCCCGAAGGGTACAAGGTGCCTGATGGTCTTCCCTGAATATGCAATTGCTTAGTTAAGAACGTTCACCGACATTAAAATCTCTCCCTTAATTGAAGATATATCCATACTATACGATCAGACAGGTATTGAAGTCAAGGCCGACTTCTTCAATTCGATACAAAAGTGATCATGAGAACAAAGAAATACAATATACGTAATATATATTACGTTAACTTAATGAAAACTGGGCAGTTATTATCTTTTAATTGAGAATAATAATCATTAAAATTGTAATGATGAATGGAACTCGTATATACTGCGAATCCATCGTAGATATTAATCTGTTCAGTCCTTTATTGAGCATTAGAAAACTTACGAGAGATATTCCTATATTTTGTAGGTGATATCCCTTTTTTAGCTTTAAACTGCTTGATAAAGTATGTGTCATACTCGAATCCCGTAGCGTGCGCTATTTCATTCAGCTTCATACCTGTATGCGTAAGAAGATCACATGCAACTTTCAAACGATATTCAAGCATGTAACCTATTGCCGTATTTCCGCATCTCTCTTTAAATAATTTATTGAGAGTTACACGGTTCAAATGGACACAATTCGTCAAATCCTCCAAAGAAATCTTCCTTGAGTAGTTCGTTTGTATATATTCTATTGCTAAATCCACAGGAGACCGTTCACTGGTCAGGCATAAATCCTCAAGTAACCCCAAAATTTGTATAAGATACTTTTTTATTCTGCATACCCAGTTTGAATCGCTTTGCGCCTGAACTTCCATACCAAGTATAAAAAACCATTCAAATAAAATCGGATATGCTTTTTCGGTTACATGGGGGACGCTTAAAAAGAGAGGATCACGTTGAAACAGCGAAAGACCTGTTTGTATTCTCGGACTAGTTGGAAAATAACCTTGCGTTTCGGACAGTGTTATGGTGTTGAGAAATTGGGAATCATAACAAAAGGATTGCGCCGCTACGCTAACCTTCTCGTTGACTTGGATAACATCATATTCAGTCAAGCAAAGGACACCCGGAGCGACAATAGTTATGGGAAACTCGTTGAATATCCCTTTCAAGGTTCCTGAAGTAATTAAGATAATTGTAAAACGTTGAGGATAAGGAAGGTTACTAAAGTCCTCCACGGCGAAAAATTCAATGTTCACTGAACGTTTTTTGTAACGGTCGGTCTGCGGCATAATGGTCACCTATCAAATAGTATAGTTAGATGCTTCTTTTTTAGCATAGTACCACAGAAGTTCAAGGGATATCATTAAGATGTGCACAAAAAAGGAGGAGAAATATAATGTCTGTTGAACGTTTTCATATTCACATTGCAGATGAAGTCCTTGTTGATTTAAAGAGAAGATTACAGCACATCCGCTGGCCGGATCAATTGGAAAACTCAGGCTGGGATCGAGGTGCTGATTTAACTTATTTAAAATCCCTTGTTTCGTATTGGCGGGAACAGTATGATTGGCGCGAACATGAATCTCAGTTAAACCGTTTTTCCCAGTTTTGCTGCCACATCAATGGAATTGATGTGCACTTTGTTCATGAGTGCGGCAAGGGTCCCAATCCCATACCCATTATTCTAACCCACGGATGGCCAGATAGTTACCTTAGATATCAGAAAATTATTCCTCTTCTTACAGATCCAGCTAGCTATGGAGGTGATCCTAAGGATTCTTTCGATGTCATTGTCCCTTCATTACCTGGTTTCGGGTTCTCTAGCTCTCCTGACCATCCTGGTGTCAACAATTATCAGGTTTCCGAGATGTGGGCTAAATTAATGACAAAAGAATTAGGATACGGTAAGTTTGCTGCAGCAGGTGGGGATATAGGTTCCGGAGTTACAAGATATCTGGCATCAAATCATCCTGAACTTTTATTCGGGATTCACCTAACAGATATTGGTATCATAAGAGATCTCCTTACGTCCCATGAGCAGGTAAAACTTTCAGAGGAAGAACTTCAATACAAGAAAAGAGCATTAGAATGGATTTCTCTAGAAGGAGGGTATATGTCGATACAATCGACACGTCCACAGACTCTTGCGTATGGACTTTCTGATTCACCAGTAGGCTTAGCCGGTTGGATTATTGAGAAATTCCGAGCTTGGAGTGATTGTGGAGGTGACCTCCGTCAAAGATTTAGCGAAGATGAACTCATTACGCATATCATGGTTTATTGGCTTACTAACACAATTGGGTCGTCAACACGGATGTATTACGAAAATTCACATTCTCTGCCGCCATTAGGCTATATAAAAGTACCAACTGGGGTTGCATTATTCCCAGCAGATATAGTATTACCACCAAAAGACTGGGCAGTACGCAATTTAAATATAACTCGCTGGACTAACATGGCTCGTGGTGGGCATTTTACGGCCATGGAAGAGCCAGAGCTTTTAGCCCAAGAAATTCGTGCCTTCTACAAGCCTTATAGAGTGGAATAGTGAGTGTTTCTGATGGAGCAGATACCTTAGAATAATTATTCAAAAGCGAAGAGACCTTTTGAGTATGCGAACATCGAATGGATTCAGCGTTTGTTTGATGAAAAAGCTACGGATAAAATCTTTTTTTTGAATGCTATTAAATGGTATTTTAAATAATTTTAATATGCACACTGATATCTAACGGAGAACAATAGCACAACACGACGGCACCCAATCGGCTGCCGTTTCTCAACTAATGGACAGTTATGCCGCGCCTTTTATTTGGCGGAGAAAAGATACGTTTCACCATTAGGTTTGGCTCCGCCAAACCTAGAATATTCACAACAATAGCCTTATTCCTTCTATACAATAATGGGAGGGAGGTTATTTTAAAAAAAGAAAAATGCTCCCGTACCTTTGGCTAGGATTTACGGAAGCATTCCAATCAGTTGTTGAAGTAGTGAGACTATTTGAGGTCGGGGATCAGTGCAGGTCGCACAGGTCGCCATCCCAGAAGTTCCTGAGTTGCAACGCTTGATCTCGGGATATCGAGCACTGCAAGTGTGCTGAGGAAGCCGAAGTGGGCGTCTGCCTCTTCACGTGAAAATGCTGACTACAGGCACGTTCAGGTGTTTACCGATAACACTTGCGATGTCGCGAAATGGCACACCTTCATCTGCAACCCCATTTAGTCATCTTGAGCTCGAAAGCTTGCCGGATACAGGAACCTTGCGCGAAGATCTCCTCGTGCTTTTGAAGCCGCAATCGATCGCGGAGGAAGAACGGAAATTTCGAGTCCTAGCGGGCCTAGGCTCCTTTTTGCAGCATCCGGAATTTGCCGAAGCAGAAATAGCCGGGATTTTCGAGCCATGGGTTGTCGTGAACCGCAAGCTTATGAGCCGAGCCGTCGACCGCGGTGAAATTCCTGCTCACGCGGACATTGAGATGGCTTGCCAGGTTATTACTTCAATGGTTTCTTTTCGCGGACTTATCCAGCGTAAACCGTTTGACAAGCTTTTCTTCACAGCGCTAATCGACGGCATTCTGCTGCCTGCCCTCAAAAACCCGCAAACAGCTCCAAATATAATGGACCGATGATGACCAGGCGCTTACCAGAAGAAGCTAGCCATTGTACCGAGTGGCCGGAAATTAAATGATTATGTTGCCGGATATGGATGGAGGAGGATGTAATCCATTTGAAGATCTCATGTCAGACATTAAGGGAAAGAGCGCAGCTTGATAACGAAGCACCGTTAGATTTTATTCAAGGCATGCTGGGCATGAAAAAGCATCAACCACGCAGCTTCGCGGAGAGCGCCGGAGAGAACTTTATCGCCGATTTTTTTAGTATGTTTTAGCGGCGGATTCTCCTTTAGAGATCCGTCGCTATTCAACTAATTATACCTACGAATAATACTCTAAGTTGGTAAATAGCAACAAATCACAGATTAGTTATGCCCACCAGCTCCATAAATCGTGAGAGAGCACTGGTCATGTACGAGTCACGACGTCTTATAAACACAGTGGGTACTGTTCCGTACGGTTCCGGTAATGGGTGACAGTTAAGTCTTTCCTGCATCCGTGATTCAACCATAGATATTGGTAAGACGGTGACTCCTAACCCGTTTTCAACGCATTTAAGAACACCCTCTAGAGTGCCATACTCCATCACCTTCATAGGAGCATGGCCATTGTCCTCTAGCCATCGCTGCCAACGTCCCAAATAGATGCAATGCGCGAATGACGAAAGCAATGGTTCATGTAAAATCAATTCTAATTGGAATGGTTCCGGAGAGTAGCTTGTAATCAAAACTAGAGATTCTTCAAAGACAGGGTATTCAACAATTTCCGGATGAAGAATTGGCCCATCCACAAATGCGCCGTCCACCTTATATTTGAGAATGGTACTAACCTGATCTACAGTAGGTGCCATATATAAGCTTAATTCTACTTGTGGAAATTTCTTGTGGTATTGTGTAAAAATCAATGGCAATCGTGTAGAGGCAGTTGACTCCATAGCTCCAATGCGCAAAGTTCCCCGCGGGGCAGAAGAAAGCTTAACTGCCTCAATCGCTTCCTCGAAATCGTAAAGCAACTTGTTTACATGCGGCAACAGTTCACGTCCTGCAGGCGTTAAGGATACCTTCTTATGATATCGATATAACAGAGGAACGCCCAACTCTTGCTCAAGACGTTGTATTCGTGCAGTAACGTTGGACTGTACATAATTCAATTTCTCAGCAGCTTTTGTAATGCTTTGTTCAATTGCTACTGCCTTAAACACCTCCAAAGATCTAATGTCCAAAACAACTCTCTCCTTTTTGCATCACAAAATTTGATTATCTATACACTATTTTTTAATTTTACGTGATGCATCGCAGTATGTAAACTTAGTGAATAAGAGGGATGTACACCAAAACCAAGTGATTGAGTACCTCGTTATCTGATAATGAGGAGTGAATGGGGAAAAAGCAGATTCTAACTAGGGCAAAATGCAGCACACGTTACCAATAATGAGGAGGGAATCTCATGATTTCGAAGGTCAATGTACAAGATAAATTTTTGCAAATAATTGATTATTGGAATCCAAGAATTGGCGGAGAGTTGAACGATTCATACGTAAAAATGGCAAAGATCAAGGGTGAATTCATTTGGCATCACCATGATCACGAGGACGAAATGTTCTTCGTATGGAAAGGGAGACTCCTAATCCGTTTGAGAGACGGTGAAATAGCTGTTAACGAAGGGGAGTTTGTTATTATACCTAAAGGAGTTGAACATCAGCCATTTGCTGAAGAAGAGGTCCATTTACTATTAATCGAACCAAAAACTACTCTAAACACGGGAAATGTGGTGAATGAACGAACCGTTTCGATTCCTCAACGAATTTGATGAAACGCTCATCAGTGAAATAATTATACTGATTTTGATTCGATCCTTAGCTAATGATTCAAACTAATGGGAAACGCTAGTTGAACCAATAGTCTAAAACCTCCTTATAGAAGCAGACTAGAATTAATTGCCCAAGTAGATTGAACAAGAAAAAGGAGAGATTAATATTAATTACCAAGCAATCAATCTGAATGAGAAATTATCTAAGTTCAAAGAACACTGGTCTCCGAAAGTTATTGGAGAAATGAATGACTATCAATTTAAATTGGTCAAGATAGATAGGGATTTTGTATGGCACGATCATCAAGATACCGACGAGGTGTTTATCGTGCTCGAAGGGGAGATGTTCATTGATTTCCGCGATGGCCAAGTAAAGATTTCCCAAGGAGAGATGTTTATTGTACCAAGGGGTGTCGAACACAAAACTTTCGCTAACCAGGAATGTCATATTATGTTGGTAGAGCCCAGGGGCGTAGTAAACACTGGCGAGACTGAGTCAGAATTAACA
>NZ_ASSB01000310.1:0-27714 GCF_000520755.1 Paenibacillus sp. 1-18 | reverse complement strand
TGGCTTGCACTCGTATAATCACGCAGTGCAAACTGCCATATCAAGCGGATGATCGCCAGCAGCCAGACAGGTGCGAGAAACGCCCATACGATCAAACCGATATCCATCTTGCCGAGGATAAACATGGGTGGAAAATTACAAATGACAAACACCGGAAGCACAAACAAACCGATACGCTGAATCAGATTGCTATACACGGCCATCGGCACATAGTTGGTCTCGAAAATGCTGTTGGACAGCTCCGTTACGCCGTTCGTACGGATAATCCAAAAGGCCAGCAATTGTGGCAGCAAAAACACGGAATAGGCCGTAAGCACCCCGCATCCGAGCAGCACAGCGAAGCCTCCCACGGTTTCCAAATCAAATGGCAAACCAAGCCGATACCAGCCGATGCCCGTCATAATTCCACCACCCACTACATTCGGCACAGTGTAGCCCAGCTCAAATTGACGCAGTGTCACCATAAATTGCAGCGACACCGGCTTGGTGATGAGCACGTCCAGTGAACCGGTACGGATTTTGTCAGGCAGACTTGTAAAATTACTGTAGAACAAGCCACTGTAAAACCCGCTCATCATCGTAAATACGCCGATATATAGCAGCACCGCATCGGGAGTCCAGCCGTTAATATCCGTCCCTGCCCGGTATGGAACCGAAGCGTACAGCAGCTTGATGAGCAAATAAGCCGTTTCAACCAGAGCGCAGTAATAAAATTTATGCGGTATTCCATCTGTGACATGACGGAAAACTGGATGAATTTCCAGTACAGCCTGAGGTAACGTCCAACGTTTCGGAAAACATTTTTATGTTAGCCTCCCACCGAGATAAAGCGTTTGAGCCCAGCCTGCCACACCCAGCGCGATACCGCCGCCAGCACTGCAATCCAGAGCCATTGCACACCAATGCCTTTAGCGGCTTCCAGCACAGTCAGCTTACCTGTTAGCGCGTTCACGGGAAAAAATACGGTGTAGCTAAACGGTAGCAAGCTGAACAGACGGGCCAAAGCATCTCCAAAAATCGTCAGCGGGAATACGGTACCGCTAGCTACATAAATGACAAGCGACAGCGTGTAAAATAACCCTGCCGGTTCCGTCACCCAAAAGGCTATGCCGCTCAGCGCGTAATAGACCACAAAATTGAGCACAAGCGCTCCCGGCAACGCCAATATGTAAAGCAGAATATACGACAGCCTGAAGCTGATATGTCCGTCCAGACTGAGACATAACAGCAAAATAGCCGCCGCCAGCAGCACGACTGCGGATTGTACCGCTTTGCCACCGATAAATCGGGAAAAACGGTAAGCAAAATAATGCACAGGCTGCACCATGAATTTGGCCAATCCGTCTTCCTTGATATCTGTAGCAATTTCATATTCAAAGCCTGTGGCGATCAGTTTTCCAGTCACGCCCGCCATGACTACATAGACCAGCATTTCCGGCAGCGAATAGCCCAGCACTCTTGCCTGTCCCGAAGAGCCGAATACCGCAAGCCAGAGAAAAATTTGCGTCATGATCGGCAGCATAAACCCCGCCATCTGGAGCCAATAATTGGCCCGGTATTCCATTTCGTTTTGCATGCCAAGCTGGAGTACCTTTACATATTTGTTATTTCGCATCAGCCAGCCTGCCCCCATCATACAAATTGGCTATCCCCTCTTCCAGCGGGACATCCTCAATCGTAAAATCAACGACAGGCAGTGCATCCAAAATCTTTTTGGACCAGGTCAAAGTATCTTCTGCATCCAGCTCAAATATCGCCTCCAGCTCCGAATTGGAGCGCAGCTTGCCGAGTCCCGTCAACGTCAGGTTAGATACGGGGGTCTCCAGTCGAACCTTGAGCAATTTACGAGCACCGATGACCTCATTCACCTTGTGCAAATCTCCGTCATAAACCAACTGGCCACCGCTAATAATGATGGATCTCCTGCATAAATCCTCAATATCCTTCATGTAATGGCTTGTCAGCAGGATGGTCGTCCGGTGCGCGCGGTTATAGGCTTTAAAAAACTCACGAATCCGCCGCTGAGAAACAAGATCCAGTCCGATCGTCGGCTCGTCCAGTAAAATAACCCGTGGACGGTGCAGCAGCGCGGCGATCAGCTCCATTTTCATACGTTCACCGAGAGATAGCCGCCGCACCTGTACATGAAGCTGCTCCTCTACACCAAGCAGGGTGACCAGCTCGTCCAACGCCTCCTTATAACGCCTTTCATCTATTTCGTAAATAAGCTTGTTCAGCTCGAATGACTCACTGGCAGGCAGATCCCACCAGAGTTGGTTTTTCTGTCCCATCACGATGGAAAACTGACGTTTAAACTCTTTTTGTCGCTTCCACGGGGTAAAACCGAGTACCGATGCTTCCCCGTCACTGGGATGGAGAATGCCGGACAGCATTTTGAGCGTCGTTGTTTTGCCCGCCCCGTTCGGACCGAGAAACCCGACAATTTCACCTTCCTCAATGCTGAAGCTGATATCTTGCACAGCCTTCTTGGTCAGCTTTTCCCGCCTGAACAGGTTTTGTAACGATTTGCGCACGCCCGGCTCCTTTTTGTAGTACGTAAACGTTTTCGACAATTGATGCAATGTAATGGACGGCAATGAATTCCCCTCCTCTTTCCTCTTTCCTCTGTCCGTGACACCTTGATGAACATGCCTGATACGACTGGCCATGACGATTTAACCGAACGATCGACCTGAGCTAATCGGCTGCTTGCTCCGCCAGAACCATCAATTCCTCCAGCATATGCCGCTGTCTTTCAATCAGACTCAGCGCGCGTTCCGTAATCTCAGGCATCCGCTGCTTGCGCAGTTGGAGACCTGTTTTGTAAATATGCAGATTGAGCTTGTGCCAATCCGCATACAACGACTGCGCCAATTCAATCACATGCTGTACTTGAGGTCCCAGCGTGTCTTGATGCAGCAGGCAATAATCAGCCGTGTAATCCGTCAAATGAAGGGCACTGCCCAATCGCAGATTGTAATAGATTTCATGGCAGTACGTCCGAAAATCCTGATCCTCCATGTCTGTCAGCAGGCGGAAGTCGTCAACAAATGCCCGGTAACCCGCATCCCCCCGCTTGACCTGCTTGCCTGTCAGGGCCTTTCCGGCCTGATTTCCCGACTCATCAGGCGAAGGCACACCTCTCCAGACAGCTTCGTGCCCGGTCACATACTGACGAATATGGTATGCACACGCAGCATGCAGCTCGCCTGGCGAAAGCCGGGCAGGCTCCTCTACCAGCCATGCATACTCAATAATCCCTTGCATCAAATCATCGAGACGGGCCGGTCCCACGTAAGTCATAGCCTGTCCCGAGGAATCCAGCAGGAAGCTGTCATTGACCTGTGCCGTCCGCTCTCCCAGGTCCAATCCGCACAGCTCAATCACATGACCCCTTGGGTAATTTTTCACATATACATCGTGATAGGTTAAGGCGGTGCTCGACGTATGCAGCATCGTACCATAACCTGAGGTGAGCACCCGCAGCAGATCGGTTTCATCACTTACGTCAGCAATCCACGGCTCCACCCGAATCACAGGTCCGCCACTAGCCGCCATTTCTTGCAGCTGTTCCGGGTATTTCTCAGGTCCGAAGCGCTTCAAATCTCCGCTATACTCCGCGCACATACTCCCACACAGCATGAACAGCTCGGACTCCGCCATGTTCACCCCATAGCGCCGCAATGAAGTGCGCAGAGAAGAATATACACAATGTTTCCCCGGAAGAGCGTTGGCTTCTTCTGCAACAGCGTGGTCAACAATGGAATCAGGACGACTATCTAAGCCAGATTCCTGCACAGGTCTGGTCTTCTCAGCGCCCTTATGCATATTTGCCCAGCAAACGTTCAATGCCTTGCAGTGTAGATAGGTGCTCCAGCACGAGATCGTCGTCCTCCATCGTAATGTCAAGCTCATTTTCCAGCTCTACAATCAATTCAACAGCGGACAGAGAATTCAGCCCCAAAGCTCGCAGGTCCTGATCAGGAGCCAACTGTGCAAGCTCGCCCGGAGCCAGCTTTAATACTTTTTCCAGCAAGGGTACTACATGGTATACATCTGTTTTCATCTTGAATTCCTCCCGAATTATGAGCATCCCAATCCAGCGATAATCCCTTCCAACTTGTGCGCATATGCTTCTGCTTCCTGCCAGCTGTCTGCCAAAATAAGTGTGAATATTCGGTTCACATATCCCCGTTTTACAGGAATACCGGATAGCGTACCCGCCGTATAAACGAACACTCCTTGAGGGCGTTCCGGTGTATAAAGCAATCCTTCCTCCGCGAGTAAGTCGCACAAGCGGCTGTAGGTAAGGGGTGAGGCGGTGCAGGCTAAAGCCCAATCGCTGAAGCATGTCCAGAAAAGCCTCATCCGGCTTTTCGCGAAGTACAATGATATCCTGACTTCGGCACAGCAGGAGATTCATTTCCTCCATCCGGTTTACGACCTGCTGTTCATCCTTGTCCACCATCCCCCCCTTGCGGGGAGACGGATGCCATACCTGCTCTGCGCCAATATTGAACAGCCAAATCAGTACACCATGATCTCGTTCATGAGCAAGCGCTTCCACGAGATTTATCGTTTTAGTCGTCACGTCCTGTCATCCCTCTCTTCCATTCCGTAACAAACAACATTCTTAGGACACTAGATATATTTCAAAGAGCCGGCTCCGTGCAGGTATAAAACGCTGCATTTGGAGCATACAGGCGTTAAGCCCTCGTGATTAATCTTTTGACGGGTTTTCTCATACGCATCCGAATTCCATATCTCCTCCAGACTGTGCTCACGCAAGCTTCCAATCGTGAACTCACTGAAAAATTTGCAAGGCATAACCTTTCCATTCGGCAAAATATCCGTTCTGGAGGTGAGTGCCAGGCATTGATTGGAACAACGGCTGACCATTTCCTCGCCATGTATAAATTTATCAATCTCCTCATAGTCCAAACCGGGCTGATAGCGCACACGAATGTTCCATACCCGTTCATTGATCCGCTGCAGCTCCTGCATCAGAGGGTCGATGTTATCCGGGTTGATTTTATATTTGAAAGCATGCCAGCTGCTAATATTATTTTCCTCAAGCTGTCGGAGCCAGGAGAAGTTGCGTGTAAAATATTCATCCATTTTGAGGGAGGTTTCTTTGGAAATGTACCAGGGGAACGTCAGCAGCACCAGATCCAGCCGTTTGTCCTCCAGCATTTGCAGAAATTCGTACATCCGTCCGATCATGTTATCGTTAATGACCGCATGGACGGTTACCCGCCCTTTGTACAATCCCTGGTCACGCAGTTCAATCAGCTTATCCATCTGCCGCATCGTTTTTTGAAAGGTGTCTTTACCGCGAATCAGATCGTGTTCTCTTTCAAAACCTTCAATCGCTATTAATAGTTCCAGATTTTCAGATAAATCCAAAATCCGGTCCAAATATTTGTCAATGAGTAATCCGTTCGTACAAAACGTCATTTCGCGCCGGTCTTCCGCCAGCACGTCCAAAATTTCATCAAAGCGCCGGTGAAACATCGGTTCACCGCCCCACATGTATAAACGGGACTTGGCTTCCTTGGTCTCACTCAAAATTTGCCGAAGCATGTCCGGGGCAAGATCCATGTTTTGCTCTTCTTTATCCATTTGATGATGATAGCCTTCCTCGTTCCATTCAAAGCAGTGAGTACATCTCAGGTTGCAGCGGTTGGTCAGCTTAATGCCGATCGTCTGGGGCATGTCCGTTTTGAAGGCAGGGTTCTGGGTTGCGTTACGATAAGACACGGAAGCGTTTTTCAGGTTACGCTTGATGAGCTTGAACGCCTTCTCATCAATCAGCACATTGCTTTTGGGCTGCATGCTAACACCTCGTGTAATGGATTTTCAGGCAGAGTGTACCTAAGCCAAAGCCGCCTCTCAGACCGTCTTTATTCCCTCCGGGTGCGGTACTTGTTCCGCTTCGCTGATCCCCTGTATATAGCTGCAAAAGGCATCTACCGAGCACAGATGTTCCAGCTCAAAGGAATCAAAATCAATTTCCACATCAAACGCATCCTCTACTTGCAGCATGAAATGAACCAACTGCAACGAATCCAGTCCTGCATCATGAATAATATCCGAATGTCCATCCAGCTTACCGACCAGTTCAGGTTCTTCCTTGACCGCGCTGATCATTTCAATCACTCGGCTTTGCATAGCAACTCCTCCTTGTGAATGAGATTCTGTTTGTTCTGCCCAACGATATCCTTTGCAAGCTCCTAGAAATATTCCTTCACTGGAACTTTATTCAATTATACTCCTCCAATGAAGAGACAAGTCAATAGGTTGTTTTGTAAATAAAACTCGCAATATGTAAATTAATGTGTGATCATTTCCACAAATTTTGCAGCCTATTTTTATGTGAAATACAGCAAATATTCTCTTCACTTCTCTTGCAGGAACGACATAATTATTTTACAATATACACGAAAATATTTTTCTTTATTTCATTTTATATAACGATACTTTTTTTCATAAAAACATTATACAGCTAAAGGAGCACCGCTCATGTCACCCATTCTTCATACATTAGCCCGTAGCCTGGAGCAGCTTCCCGTACAAGAGCGCAGGCTGGCAGAATCCATTCTGCAATCCCCGGAGGACGTGCTGCATCTGGGTATTCGGGAACTGTCAGAGCGTTGTGGTGTGAGTGCAGCGACCGTAACACGGTTTTGCAAATCATTACATTTTAAAGGCTATCCTGATTTCAAAATGAAGCTGGCCGCCGAGTTGTCCCATTCAAACCGTAATGGTGAAGAATCCTATCAGGACATTGTTGCCGGAAATTCACTTTCCCGTATCGTGCAGGCTATTCAGGCCAACCACACTGCATCTATTGCGGACACGACTCGGCTGCTGGATTTCGCCAAGCTGGAGCAGGCCATTACGTGGCTGTCAGCTACAAGCCGCATTGATTTGTACGGGATGGCGACATCCTCCATTGTGGCACAAGACTTTTACCAGAAGCTCATTCGTATTGGCAAAAACAGTACCGCCTTCGCTGATTCGCATATGCAGATCACCTCTGCCTCCTCGCTTGGACCGGGAGATGTCGCCTTTGCAGTCTCCTACTCGGGGGAAACCCAGGAGACGATCGCAGCTCTGCGCTGTGCGAAGGAGCAGGGAGCTAAAACACTATCCCTGACCTCCTTCGGAAATAATACGCTGGCGGGTATTTCGGATATTGCTTTATTTTCCTCTTCGCTGGAGGAAGGAATGCGGCGGGGAGATATGGCGTCCCGCATCGCCCAGCTTCATATCATAGATATCCTGTTTACAGGTATGGTGAGCGCGAATTTTGACAAATATATTCCGAGATTGGAAGGTTCATATCAACAAGTGAGCAAGCTCAAAAAACAACCAGGGGGTCACTAAGATGAACATACGCATTTTGAACAGCCGTGAAGACCTGAACGCTACTGCCGCCGCTGTGATATCCGGCTTGCTGTTAACCAAGCCTCAGGCCATGCTTGGTCTGGCTACCGGTAGTACGCCTATTGGCATCTACCGACATCTTGCAGATATATACCGCAAGGGACAGGTCAGCTTTGCACGAGCCTACGCTGTCAATCTGGATGAATATGTCGGCCTTTCCCCGGATCACCCGCAGAGCTACCGCAGCTTTATGAATGAACACCTGTTCCAGCATATTGACATTCCCATTGCCCATACACGTGTACCTGACGGGAATGCAATGGATTTGGCGGCAGAATGTGCGGCACACGAGCAAGCCATTTTGGATCATGGACCCGTGGATCTTCAATTGCTGGGCATTGGTCATAATGGTCATATCGGCTTTAACGAACCTGGTCACAGCTTGACTGGGTCCACATATGTTGTCGATTTGGAAGAAAGAACGCGGACGGCAAATGCCCGATTTTTTGGCAATATAGATGCTGTACCCCAGCAAGCCATTACGATGGGCGTAGGCACGATTTTAAAGGCAAAACAAATTATACTGGTGGCTTTTGGCGCGGATAAGGCTGACATTATAAAGCAGGCCTTAACCGGACCCATCACTACAGAATGTCCGGCTTCTCTGCTGCAATGCCACCCCAACGTGCTTATATTACTGGATCAGGAAGCAGGAGGATGGTTCAATTGAACTCAGATGAATCGAGTGGCAGCATAACCCAGCTGCTGTATGGACAGGTTGTTATCGGGAACGACATTATTGAAAAAGGGGTTGTTATCATTAAGGGACAATCCATTGTATATGCTGGTTCAGAGGAGAGCTTGCCTGCAGATTGGACATCAGTTGACAAGACAAGTCAGGCAGATGGTACAACTGAAGCAATGAATATAGTTCGTTTGGAAAGCGGCTATCTGCTGTCGGGCTTTATTGATATTCATGTTCACGGTGGTAATGGCGAGGATTTTATGGACTCCGATCCAAGGGTACTGGCTGCGATCACCTCCTTTCATGGCTCGCAAGGAACGACTGCCATGCTGGCTACCACGATGACCGCACCCAAGGAACGAATTGACCGGGTGCTGAGCGAAGTTCACGCCTATATGGCACAGCCCATGCCCCATGCACAGCTGGAGGGCGTGCATCTGGAGGGTCCGTTCATTAGCCCGAACTGGCCCGGAGCACAAAACCCGGAACACATCGTGCCTCCAAATCTCGCGTGGATGATAGAATGGGAGCAGCGCTACCCTGGCCTTGTACGCCAGGTGACACTTGCGCCCGAACAGGAAGGCGCGCTGGAACTGATTGCATGGCTGCGCCGTCATGGTATTACCGCAGCACTGGGTCATACGGATGCCACGTATGAAGAGGTAGAGCAGGCAGCGGCGGCGGGCCTGAACCATGCGGTGCATACGTTCAATGCCATGACTCCGCTGCATCACCGCAAGCCAGGAGCGGTTGGAGCGGTACTAGCTGATCCGCGCATTGAAGCGGAGGTCATCGCGGACGGCATCCATGTGCATCCCGCTGCCATATCTCTGCTCGCCAAGCTAAAGCAGAATCATAATCTCATTGTAATTACTGATGCCATGTCTGCCACCGGGCTAAAGGACGGGCACTACACGATCGGTGACCTGCCAGTAATCGTGCAGGATGGTGTGGCACGATTGGAGGATGAAATCACATTGGCGGGAAGCACACTGACCATGATTGCAGGCTTTCGTTTTCTGGTTCAACAAGTGGGCCTGAGTATCCCCGAAGCATCACAAATGGCCAGCCTGAATCCGGCTCAATCCTTGAACATTCATAATCGTACAGGTTCGCTTGAAGCAGGCAAACAAGCAGACATCCTGTTACTGGATTCCGACTTTAATCTGCAAGGCGTATGGATTAAAGGAATGCGTCAATAATTTATATTGTTCCCCTAAGCCAAAAAGCTATCCGTCGGCGCATTCGCCGAAATGGATAGCTCTTTTTTTGGGCATTGCTCTTATGTGGTGAATTAGCGATGATTCACAGGTGCAGGTGTATGATTTTGTGGGCGTGTTGGTGGTGTATTTAGCATTGGACGGTTCGTACCAGCCGCAGGGGTTGGAAAAACGCGTTGAATGATATCACCTAATTGGGTACTCATTCCTTTGATCGGATGACCACTTTGCACACTGCGTGCAAAGTCGGTGCTATGCTTGATAAAATCAGGGTTCGCTGATACATACACCTGTTGAATCGATGGCGCAAATTGCTTAACCTTATTGGAAATTTTACTTTTGACCGCTTCGGTCAGCGTGCTAGGCTCATACGCAGTTCGTGCACCCTGAACTGTGGTGCCATCCGTGCGGGTACCATCCGTCAAGCCACGAATCATACCATAAGAACCTGTACCCATTGTGCCGTATAATCCGTCACCACGACGCGCAGGTGTTCCGTATCCGGTAACCCCATCTGTCACTCCGGGCGTAGTGGTACCCGTTGTATAGCCCCCGCGCGTACCATTAACGCCACTCACGCTCGGTGCATTTCTGTAATGCTGAGTACTGGTGGCGCTAGGAGTACCCACACCAGTTGCGTTGGCATGGTCCTTCAAGGAAACCGCTACATAAGCATTACGATCACCAACCAGTACGGTCGCAGATTTAACATCCGGCAACTCGGCTATACGTTTGGACAAATTGCGATCGACTTGCAAATTACGAACTGGATGTCCGGGAACATTGGTGTTCGGGTTCAATGGCACCCCATCCACACCGTTGGACCTAACCCCATAACGGTTCACACCATCAATACGGTTTACACCATCCATACCATAACGATTTACACCATCAATACGGTTCACACCATCCACACCATAACGGTTTACACCATCCAAAGGACGTGTGCTTTGCACGTTATAGCGAGTAGCGTTCGTACGGACGTTTTTCGCAGTCCCACACCCTGTCAAAGTAGCCATGCTGGCAAGTAAAGCAGCAGAAATCGTCAAGCTGATGATCTTCTTAGTTCCTGACATGAACTCATCCTCCATACATATAAAATATGTGACGAGAATAGCATGCGCCATGAATCGTAGGGATATCCTGACTAAAAAATGACTGAAAAAATAAAATTTTAATGTAAATATGAAATACAATTGATGATTTACCACAAGATGGAATGTAAAAATACTTTATTTTACAAAAGAAGGATTTCAAGTTTGAAAAAAATCACTGTTTTGATGCTTATTTTTTTATTATCTGTCACTCTTGTCCCTGTAGGCGCATTTGCAGGCTCTACTACACCCCGCCCCCCAAAAGATCCCGCCGGAAGCTGGGCAGAAGGCCCGCCGCCTAATCGCGTTGATCCTGCCAAGTCCGCACTATTGTTTGTACATGGTTTGAACAGTAGCGCTGAAGTCTGGACCAAAAATAACAACGATATGCTTCAACGCGCACGTGACGCCGGATACCAGACAGCCACCATTAATCTTTACGATGCAAATGGCACCTCACAGGATATGTGGGACAATGGTAAGCTTCTAGCCGACAAAATCAAGGTCATTAGTAATCATTTTGGAAAAAAACTCATCGTCATCACCCTCAGCAGTCCCCATCATGGCTCACAACTCGCAGATCTCGCTTACAGCAGTTGGGCCGGATGGCTGGCAGATATCGTCGGCTCACAGAATCCCGGCACCTCTACTTTACAGACATCTTATATGAAGTATTTCCGATCCAAGACCGATGCACTCAGCAACGCGACTACCATTCCCTTCTTCACGCATGCTGGTGATAACTGGTCTGACGGCACCGCATCCTACATACTCGGCGGACTTTACCTCTCAACCTTTGGCAAGAATGATGGAGTGGTCACAGTCGACAATGCAAAGCTTCCCGGTGGACGTATTGTCAAAGTCGGACCTTGGGATCATGCCAAAGTTCGTACAGGCTCCTACGTTTTTTCCCTGATCCAGCCCTACCTTCAAGCGAACACTCCAGCATTGAATTAGGAATCTGAGGCACTTTCAGTGGCATCTTCCCTGCCTGCTTCTGCTTTACAATCCACCTATAGCGAGATCGACAATTCATACTTTATCCGTGGCGGAAACTATAATGGAAAAGCCTCCGAAATCCTCACTGTTGAAAATGGTGTCCAATCCATTGATCTGGACTGGATCAGCGATAAGCGTGTAAGTCAGCTTGAGTTGACCAAGCCTGACGGTACCAGTGAGATTGTTAATCTGAAAGCAGGTTATGATCACGAAATTTTTGCTGGTGCCTGGCATCATAGCGCTGCCATTCAAAATCCAAACCCGGGCACCTATAAACTGAATGTCACGGCTCCTGATAAGGGTGCGTATCTTCTGATTGCTCGCTACCAAGCCGTTCAGGTACCTGAACTAAAATACAAACTCAACGCATTGGGTCCGAAGCTAAATCTGAAACCACAGGATTCTAAAGACAGCGTTACAGAAGTCACCTACCAGGTTCAGTACTACGGTGACCCGCAGCAAGGAATCACTTCAGCGTCCAAGGGTTTGACATTACAGCAAAAAACCGTTAATCCTACCGGACAAATCGAGCTTTCCAAAGCGGACAAACCCGGCCTTTATTCCGTAACCTATGAAATTAGCGGCACCACCGAGACCGGCTATCCTTACCGCCGTACGGCTGTTCAATCCATTTATATTGACGCTGACGGCAATAAATATGTGAATTAATTTATTTTAAAATATCAAAAGCCTGAGGACGCCACCTATGAGCGTTTTCAGGCTTTTTATCATGAGTCTAATCGTCAGATTTTGCAAGCTTATGATATCCATTGTCCACCTTTTCTATTTGTAATTCTTGCCGTAGCTCTTCAATAAAATCAGTCACAATACTTTGAACGGCATCCTCACGGGACATGCGGATATACCGGCTGGTTTTCTGAATATCTTCCTCAAATAAATGAAGTATTCTGCACATGGCCTCCTGATCACCACTTCGTGCTAATTTGAGCAATCGGATAAACTCAGCATCCGAAATAATTCCTTGAGCATTTTCTTTTTCCATTTATTCACCGCCTGTTGGGATAGCTTTAACTCTGCTGCAATCTGTGCTTCGGTTTTATCCAGTATGTAAAGGTCAAAGATGATGGTTTTGCCGATCTCAGACGGTAGAGAGTTGATGAGCTGTAAAGTATACATTTTAGAGTTTACAGAGTCTATAAAAGATGGAGTACCGACAGCTTCGTTCTTTTCCATTACAAATTCATGATTGGTTTGTACCCGCGCACGATATTGAATCCTCCATGCAATGCGGTATAACTTCTTTCGGTATTGTTCCACCAATGTTAGCTGAGATGTGCTAATTGTAAATCACCCTTTCTCTTTGGATTTGGCCTTTCGAAATCCTCATATTATAGGGTAATTTGGGAACCTATTTAACAACTGAAACAGAACATTTGTTCTTATTTATTATACTATTTTTCCAAGCAGTTGTATATGGTTCTTTTAATTTACCTTCATTTATATACGGATAAAAAGGAGGGAATACATTGCAGATGGATGATGCTCTTTCTTTGGTAACCAACGTCGGCTTTCCAGCTGGGCTTTGTTTTATTTTGTTGCGGCACATCCTGCACACCATGGAGGAAAAATTGGATAAGCTGGATCTCTCGCTTCATGAGCTGATTCAGGTCATTAAAGAATTAAACGATAACAACAGCCCTTCTTCCAAAAGCAGTAAATCTGATGAATAACGAGCACAAAGAAGCTCCAACCGACAATTATTCGCCGTTGGAGCCTCTTTGCATACATATAAAATTAAATCATCTTTTGTTTATTTTTTAGTCTGAGCCTGGTCGTGCCCATTTTGTTCGATACGGTTCACGTCAGATACTGACAGCCCATAGGCCCAGTTGCTTTGTGGAGGTACAACCCATACCGTATCCGGATCATCGTTAAGCGTCCAGCCCTGATAAACCAGCTGGGAATCATCCTGATTCAGCGATACGCTCAGCGTAAAGCGGTGAACAGGCTTGCTCAGCTCGGAGGCTTTGCGCAGGGGCAGATTGCTGGCCAGATTTTTGATTTGCTGCGACAAGGAGGTCGCCGTATCACCGGCTATTGACTTTCCGTTCAGCGTCCAGGAAGTGGAAGCACTATCTCCGGCCTGGCTGCTGCCAGAAGACTTGAGCATCCATGAGGCCTTTTGGCCTTCCCACTCTAGTCCGCTTAGCTTGGCATCATCCCAGTCGAACGGTGTTGTATCTGTAAAATCAGCAGTACCCAGCAGTAAACCCGAAAGTGTATCTAAAGGTACGGAAGCTACCTCTTTTTGATCTGATAAAACATAAGCAGCATCTCCCGAAGGTAACGTTTCACCAAACGCAAAGGTGTGTACGTCGCCCTTCTTGGTCTTGATCTCAATCCGGTCATGGGTAGCGCTGATTCCGTATTTGGCTACATCCTTGGGGGAAGATTCTACCGTTTCACCCAGCTTCACATCTTGAATCGCAGCTAACCAATTGTCTACTGTATATCCGTTTAACGGGTAAGACTGTGGCTTGGTCATGCTCCATTTGCCATCACGTTGTGTAAGCTCCACCGTTGCACCGTCCTTTCCTGTGATAGCGAAAGACGTAATATCTTCCCGGGTGAGCTGAACCAGCTGGCGAGCCGCTGGTGCCTGTTCACGAAAAAAGTTTTGGCTCTTGGCATAGATTATACCCGCTCCCAATACAACTAACAGCAGCACTGTGGGTATCCATTTTTTCATGCTCTTCTTCGCCTCCACCATAATAGGATTCCGACTACCGCGAACAGCAACGGCATTCCGATGACGGATATGGTCAATATTGTTTTCGCTTGCGCAGGAGTCAAATAGGCTACCTTGTAATCCTGCTCCTGACGAGGCCGAATGGTGAGTCCATCAGAGTGTTCCTGTACATAGTTCAGACTGTTCAGCACAAAATCCCGATTTCCTCCCGTGCTGATCTCGGTGTCGCTTAGAAGCGCAGACGTTCCGAGAATCACCGCTTTGGGCTTGCCGTCTTTTCCATCTACTGCATAACCCAGATCAAGTGGCCCCTGCAGGTCCTTCCCATCCTTCTGTGCTTCGTTGTTCAGCAGCCCCTGGATATTCGTTTCACCATAGCTGGCGGCAGAAGATTTTAGCAGAGGCGTCGTCTTCCAATTCTTTTGCTCCTTCGCCTGTAAAGCAATAGACAGCGAAAGAACTGGATACAGATTGGAAGCTGCCAGCTTATTGGTAATCGCATGACTGCCAAAGGTAGGAACTGTCCATAGAGGTCCCAGCGTATTCGTCTGCTCCTGATCCACCACAATCGCATGCGTATCCTTCACTCCATAATCAGCCGCCAGGCCGTCTAGGTTTTTCCAGTCGGATTGCATGCTCGGATGGAAGCCCAACGCCATCAAAAGCTTTCCACCGCCGTTCAGGTACGTACGAATACTCTTCAGCTCCGTTGTGCTGATATCCCGCTGTGGCCCGATAATAGCCAACACGGATGCATCTTTAGGCACACTTCCAGCCCGATTGAGCTGTACTTCTTCTGTTTTCACATTATCCTGCGCCAGTGAGCTGCTTAATTGGGTCATTTGAGACAAAGGGATTTCCTCATGACCGGTCAGAAAAACCACTTTCCCCTGACGGGTCGATGATAGCCCCAGCAGTCCGCTGGTCAGCTTTTCTTCACCAGTAAACTGGTATGCTCCTTCACCACTCCCCTGCGCTTGCGTAAACAGACTCCCAATATCTATAACCCGTTTCTTTTCACCCTGCACCAACACAATAGATGCTGCGGTAACACCATATTGCTTGGCAAGCACCGGTTCCTGATTCAGATCGTATTGCTCGACCTTGAGCTTGCTGTTACGCTTGGCGTATTCGCTCAGCATATCCGTAACATCCCGGTTCAGCTTCTGATTTTGTGAAGTGGATACGGTAAAAGCAATTAACCGTACGTCTTCCTTCACTCCCTGAATAGCCGTTAACGTCTGGTCAGACAGCGTATACTGCTTGCCTGACGTCAAATCCAGTTGAAAACCTCCCAGCGAACGCAGAAACAACGTCAGCAAAATAAAAATACCGATAGCCGCAACCGATAATACTACACTGTTTGTATGACCCAGCCATTTTTTCATCCTGATCACCTCCACCGTTTCCGTTCGACTACTTGGATGCTAAACAGCAAAAAGAGTGCCGCCACTGTCACGTAATACATCACATCGGCTCCGTTCAGCAATCCTTTGGTGAAACTGTCAAACCGTGCAGTTAATGAAAAAGGCTCCAGCCATTGCTGTACCGTCGCAGATGCGCCCGTTTGTCCACCAAACGAATCCAGCATCCAAAATACGAGTAAAATAATAAAGCTAACAACCGCCGACATCATCTGATGCTGTGACAGCGTCGAAGCGAACAAGCCGATCGCCATCATAGATGCGCCAAGCAAAAACAGTCCGATCACGGATGTAAGCACCAGCGTCCAATCCAGCGATCCATAAAAGGACATCACCACCGGATACGCCAGACTGCACAGCACTAAAATGAACAGCATGCCCAGTGACGCCAAAAATTTACCTATAATCATTTCTGTCACACTTACAGGTGAGGTTAGCAGCAGTTCATCTGTGCCCTGCCTGAATTCCTCCGCGACCAGCCGCATTGTGAGTAGTGGAACGACAAATACCAGCATGGACAGCGTATCACCAAGCACTAACCGATAGTCCAGAATACTTGGCTGATACAGGACAAAATTCGTATAAAAGAGTAACCCCGTCAGCAGCATGTACACTGCCAGCGCAAAATACGTTGTGGGTGTCCACAAATAGGCCTGTAGCTCTTTTTGACAGACCGCGAACAAACGCCTCATGACTGATTACCTCCTGTATCCTTGGCCTCTACAGCCTTGTCACCGCTGGATGCGGACTCTTCATGATCTACCTTAACGCCTGTGGATGCTGTATTCTCCGTGGAGGATACAGCATCAGCCGCTTGATCGCCCATCTGACCTGCCCCCGTCTCGCGGGTTGTCAACTGCTGGAAGATATTTTCCAGACTAAGGCTCTCTTTTTTCATCTCCAAAATCGGAAGCCTCGCAGCAGACAACACATAAAACAGCTCTTCACGAAAATCCTCATTGGAAGCTCCTGTTAGTAACACTCCAGTCAAATTCTGCTCCCTTGCAGCCCGCTTCATATCCGCATGAGACAAGGCAGATGCTAAAGGCTCGACCTCCACTTTTCCCCAAGCCCGCAGGACATCCAGCACCTGCTCACGATTTCCTTTAACCTCCACCTTTACCTTAAATCCATCCTCCATCGAACCACCGAGTGCATCTGGTCGCCCATCCAACACCAATTGCCCCTCATGGATGATAAGAACCCGATTGCATAAAGCGTCCACCTCTGGCAAAATATGCGTGCTGAGTAGTACCGTATGATTTTCACCAATCTCTTGTATAAGCTGACGAATCTCCAAAATCTGATTAGGGTCCAAGCCTGAGGTCGGTTCATCCAGCACCAGCAAATCCGGGTTATGGATAATAGCCCCCGCCAGTCCCAAACGTTGCTTATACCCTTTAGACAAACTGCGTACCAGTTGTTTTTCACGTCCATTCAATCCCAGCCTGGAAATCATTTCAGAAATACGCAGCTTCTGCTCTCGCGCAGGTACGTCCCGAATACTAGCTACAAATTTTAAATAGGATTGGACGGACATATCTCCATACAAAGGTGGAGTCTCCGGCAAATAACCGATTTTGGAACGAGCCTGTCTGCCCTTATCCTGAATCGGGATACCGTCAATCGTAATGACTCCCTCGCTCGGCTGGAGATACCCTGTAATCATGCGCATTGTCGTCGTTTTACCTGCACCATTTGGCCCCAAAAAACCGACAATTTCACCACGCTGCATTTCAAAATCCAGCTTATGTACGCCCCGGTTGCCCTCATACCACTTGCTCACCTGTTGCACCTTGAGCACACGTTTCACCCTTTCTTATATCGTTTTACAAAATCATACCACCCTACATACGTGGCAAAAGAATCCTACAGCAACAGCGATCGGAAGCCCAAAGCTTTCACGCAGCGGTTTCCCCTTACTGCTCTACTGCCAAAATGTGCATGAGTAGCGGGTAGCAGCGCAGCGGAGGGTTTGGAGCTGGAGAAGCGCCAGCGGTCGCCTTTGCTGGAGGATTCTTACCTTTTTATATCTCATCTAATCCAAGAAGAATCCTACAGCAACAGCGATCAGAAGCCCAAAGCCTTCGCGGAGCGGTCTCCCCCTACCTCATGCTACACTTTTAAATTCTAATAATAATCCCACACATATAGCCTTAGCTTAACGTCACTTAAATAGAAGCTTAAAATAATGTGTCTAAAATGTGAACAGGAAAATAGACTTTCATCCTCGTAAACTTGTACGGTTCGCCATAATATAGATTCGCATCTACCATCACTGTCAAAAAGACCAACCTTTTATAGTGCGATTCCCCCATGCGCTTTTTGCTGGGACACTACACTGTATGATCTCGGAGCCCTTGCTTGCTAAGAGTTGGGCCTTCTGTACAAAGCCTGTGAATTTGCAAGAGAAGCAATGGAACTCTCCCCGGAGGATGCTCGTCTCCGTCATAATTATGCGCTGATTCAATCTAGGCTTCCATATATACCCACACCCCGTCCTGTAGGTTGAATAACTTGGTATAGGGGCTTGCGATTGGCAAAGGAGGTTATGGAGATCAAAGTTCTATTCACTTTTTATATACCCAGCGGCGGCGTGGAAACCCTGAACCGCCAACGCTGTAAAGTGCTCATTCAGGACGGGATTGAGTGTCACCTTCTCTATTATCAGCAGGGAACTGGGATGCAAAACCTGCAAGGCGATATTCCGGTGTTCATGACTTCTTCCGAAGAGGAAATTCGAAAGCTGGTGGAGACTCATCACTACGATGCAATTATCGTCTCCTCCGATTATCCTATGCTCCCCAGACTGCGCATGTTAGGCTATCAGGGGATATTAATCTATGAATCGCAAGGCTTTGGCACACACAAAGAAGCGGCATTGGTAGTCGCAGATGCGGTTCCGTATCTTCAACAATATGCCGATGCCGTGCTCCTGCCAGATACAACTCATTTAGTGAATCTATTCTCCGGCATGTGTCCGTGGCTTAAACGTTTCGCTTTTCCAAACGTACTGGATACCAGTGTATTTAATTATGTACCCAACACTCCTCCGATCCATCCGGTCATTGCATGGGTTGGGCGGCTGGAGCCAAACAAGAACTGGAGGCATTTTGTCAATATCTCCTACTGGATGCTGCAAAACCGTGCTGATCTTCGCATTTGGATGTTTTATGATGATACCTTGTCTCAGCCAGAGGATCAAATACAATTTGAGCAGATGCTCACTCAACTCGGCATGTCCTCGATTATTGAGCGCTTTAAAAGCATACCTCATGCCAAAATGCCTCTGTATTACTCCATGATTGGTGACTCCGGCGGCTACCTGCTGTCAACTTCGCTTGTGGAGGGCTTCGGCTATGCGGTAGCTGAGGCAATGGCCTGCCGTTGCCCGGTTTTAAGCTCTGATTCAGATGGAGTACGAGCATTCATTGATCACAACGAAACCGGTAAGTTTTATGAACAAGGAGACATCTTGCAGGCGGTATTGCAAGGGTTAGACCTGATGAACAATGTACCTCATCGCGAATCTATTCGCCAGAAGGGGCAAACACGGATTGTTAGCCTGTTGGCACCGGATAAATATGTGCGCTCCTTCCGTCAGATGATGAACATGTTGGGTGTATGGTAACCTACTATTTTAGCGCATGTCCACAAAAGTCTGTTTCAGTTTTCAAAAAAGCTGACGACAACCCTATTATTACACACGGGTGATCGTCAGCTTGATGAGTTTCCTTTTTATTACTTAATATTTGCGACCTATCTGATCTTTAATGTTCAACGCAATCCAACGGCATTTTATTGTCCTTTTGGAACATTTCAGCCCATGTATCCGGTACATAGTTGCACCACAGCAGAACCAACGCTGGAATAAATCCGCGCTCTACAGCCATCTTTATCATGACTTCTGCCCGGTCGAAATAAGCTTCGTTTAATGTACGGTAGTCAAAATTTCCATTTTCCAGTAATGCAAACGGCTGCAGATTTAAATCCGCTTCACTTGCATCCCATTGCCGGAGCATGTTGATTTGCAAAACGTTGAATCCCTGCATCTTTCGATAATCCAGGTAATCGCTCCACTCTTCAATTGTCGCATTGGTAAAAGCGCTCCAGACGGTATCTGCCAAGTAAAAGAAAGGCTTGCCCTCTTTTGCAAAACTTCTTTGATTTTCAGCAATGTTTAATCTCAAATAAATCACCCTTTCTTACATAAACAAAACTAAATTAAAATGCAAATTTATATGATATTGTATAAAATAAACTAAATTAAGCGTTCGCAATTGAATATTACCACTATAGATTCTAAAAGGTCAACTCATTTTTCATATCGTTTGTTTAGTTTAATTTATAAACTAAACTTTATCGTATAATCATGATATAATTTATATAGTTTAGTCCAATGGGAGGTTCCACGTTGAAAATTGATGATATTGCAAGGCTTGCCGGTGTTTCAAAATCAGCCGTCTCTCTTGCGTTTAATAACAAACCCGGTGTTAGCGAAGAAACCAAGGAGCATATTTTAAAAATTGCCCACGAGC
Organism: Paenibacillus sp. 1-18; assembly: GCF_000520755.1. Classification (NCBI taxonomy): domain Bacteria; kingdom Bacillati; phylum Bacillota; class Bacilli; order Caryophanales; family Paenibacillaceae; genus Paenibacillus; species Paenibacillus sp. 1-18. The sequence goes on along the minus strand of NZ_ASSB01000310.1, from coordinate 7,595 downwards.
ATGGATATAGACCACGGACCATGAAGTCAAATAAGGAATTTACTAAAAGTCACCATGTCATTCGTTTTGTTGCATGCAAAAATACAGGCATCGTGACCGAGCAATACGAATCACTTCCATTTTTCAATGAGTTAATTCATCATATTACCAATCAGGTGAGAAACCATGGAAACACTCTTATTTTTTCGTCTTTTGATAGCCATAGCCTGGTAGAGGAATTGTCTGCCCTGGAAAAAGAGCAGCCCTCCTCAGGAGTGCTTCTGCTGGGCACTAATTTAACTTCCGAGATTATTCATTCTATACAATCCATTCATGCCAATATCGTTATTTTGGATACTTGCTTTGAACACATCGACGCCAGTTTTGTATCCATTAATAACTACCTTGGGGGGTATCAGGCAGGCCAATATTTAGTTCAGTCTGGACACAGACAAATAGGATATGTGCAATCCAGTACCAGAATCCTTAACTTTAAGAAACGAAAGGAAGGATTTATGGCGGCTTTAGAGGAACATGATCTTTCCATAGATGATAGGCTTACCTTTAATATGCATCCCATGCTTGTGATGTCACAGGATTCTTTTAAAACAGCTATCCAAGAATTAACGGAGCTTCCTTCGGCCCTATTTTGCGAAAATGATTACATGGCGATTAGTGCCATTAAAACGTTTCAGGAAATGAATATCCGAGTACCTGAGCAAATTTCCGTTATGGGGTTCGATAATATTCATGAGGCCAAGGTCATCAGCCCTGAACTAACTACCATTCATGTAAAAAAGGATGTTTTGGCTCAGACAGCTGTAAACTTGCTGATGGAGAAGCTCAATCAAAATCAGGAGCATCATACGCAGGTGCTGGTAAATACCGAGGTCATTGAGCGGAAATCTTGCTTAGCCTCTCAATAAAGGAGGGTTCGCTATGATTCATGATTATGTATGGCGGGCAGGCGCTGCCTGCATGATACTCGCTATTATATTAAGTGGAACAGGAGTTAGTGGTGATCGCATGCGTGCCAACTACTATACGGAGCAGGCATGCGATCCTGAGGGGAAAGATCGGAAGCGCAGATGGAAATGGTCCTTCATACTTATGATCCTGGGTTTAATATTGCTGGCTATATCTTTGATTCTAGAATAAAAAGGACCCTAATTTATCCGAAATCTTCATCCGTCAGATCCATATTTACGCTCGTGGCGGTTCGACTGCCGTCGGCTGCGGCAAAAATCAATTGAGAAGGCATAAAGTACGAAGAATCGCCCGCGGCGTATACACCAGGTATGGAGGTTCTTCCCGCCCCATCGGTCTTGATCCCGCCCGACTCCGTCCTTTCACAGCCCAATTGTTCTCCAAACGATGCACTTTGTACCAACTGAGGTATCACGAAGCCGCCGACTCTCGGGAGCTTGGTACCGTCCGTAAAACGAACATGCTCAAGCTGGCCATGCTGGTCAATGAAAGCCGCAACAGGCTGCTCCATCACCACGATTCCCTTGGACTGAAGCCGTTCTTTTTGCTCATCTGACAGGGATGCCTGTCCATTCGTGCATACCACCAAATCCTGACTCCAATTGAGGAGCAGCTTGGCCGTATGATAGACAGCTGGCAATTCAGAGACGAGGACAAGCGGTTGATCCCGCAGCTCCCAGCCGTCGCAATAAGGGCAATTAAACAAACTTTTCCCGTATAACGGATAAAAGCCTTCGATCTCGGGGAATATCTCCTTTAGCCCTGTCGCCAGGACCAGTTTTCGCGCTTGGACGCGAATGCCTGACGAATCAAGCACCTCAAATCGACCGGATTCGATTTTGGCAATTGAAACCACCTCGGTTGGCAAATGATCCACAGACGGATAGCGCTGTACTTCCTCATAAGCAACACGACGAAACTCGGCCGGCGTTACACCATCTCGCGTAATAAAGCCGTGTGACGCATGCGTAACGGCATTTCTGGGCCGATTGTTGTCCATCAAAGCTACGTTTCTCCTTGCTCTGCCAAGCACAAGGGCTGCATTCAGCCCGGCAGGTCCTCCACCAATAATGACGCAATCGTACAGCATAGCATCCAACTCCCTTTAAAAGATATTAAAGATTCATTATATCTGTTATTAGATTAAAAAAAGCTTATTATAATTCCCCCTCGGCCTTAACCCTGCGTATGCTTGTGGGCCAGATCCACCAATTTTGTATTTTTAAGATGACGTTCCATTTTTTCCTCCGCTTCCCTCATGACAGCTTGAATCAAGCATTCGGAACTGTGGACAAAATCACAATCAAACAAGGAATTTGTACCCTCAATAGCATGGATTATATCCAAAAAGGTAATATCATCCTTATTGCGGGATATACGATAGCCTCCATTGGCTCCGGAAACCGATTCGATCATACCAGCTTTCACAAGTCTGGTCAAAATTTTTGAAAGATAGGTTGGTGACACATTCTGGGATTCGGCCAACTGCTGAACACCTACCGGCTTAACCGACGAATCGGCAACAAGCATGAGCATGGTGTGCAGAGCATAATTCGTTGCCTTTGTAAATTTCATAACTACACCTCAATTAAAGACTTATTGTATCTATAATAGCTCCCAATCTGCTGATATGTCAACCTATCAACAATTAAGGAGGGGCTGAGTCTCATCGCTCTGCCCCTCCCTGATTCGGGCGCTCTATCACTACGTTCCTTCTTTTCCTGAATCCATGCTGCTCGTATACGTTTCCTTTAAACCAGCAGAGATGCCGTAAAGCGGTTCCCAACGAAGCCAATGTCTAGCGACCGCGTTACTAAGGCAGCTATGGTGAATGTCTCCCGCCCGCGCTGGTGAATATACGGGGCGGACGGACGAACCATGCAGCTTTAGTAAATCATAGGCCAGTCGATTGATGGATGTCGTTCGTCCCGTACTTACATGTACCGTGCGTTGATCCGCAGCGCGTATAGCCGCCACATTCGCTCTGACTACATCCTTGACGTACACAAAGTCGCGGGTCTGTGTTCCGTCGCCGTGAATGAGCAAGGGACTGCCTTTTTTCAGCCGTTCCATAAAAAGGGCGACTACGCCGCCCTCTCCCTTCGCCGCCTGACCGGGACCATACACGTTTCCGTAACGTAAAATCGTGTAGTTCATGCCATACAGTCGATAAAAAAGCCGAATATACGACTCTGCGGTCAGCTTGGACAGCCCGTAGCCCGAGATCGGCTCTGTGGGATCGTCTTCATGGATACATTGCTTTTCCAGCTCTCCGTACACGCCTGATGTAGAGGCAAATATAAGTTTGGCTACACCGGCTTCATGGCAAGCCTGCAACAGATAGATCGTCCCCAACACATTCACTTCCGCATCCTCATCCGGTTGATGAATGGAATGCTGCACATCAGCCTGTGCCGCCAGGTGAAACACAATATCCGGGCTTTCCCGAATCAGCAGCGTCCGGGTTTCAGAGCTGCGAATATCTGCTATATGCATGACCGCGCGCGGGTCCACATTTGCGACATTCCCGGTCGACAAATTATCCAGCACATGCACTTGGATGCCCGAATCAGCAAGCGCACGCACCAGATGGGAACCGATAAATCCAGCCCCCCCGGTGACCAAAGCCTTCACTAGCGCACCCTCCTTTTAAACCGAAGCCAAAGTCTTCCTTTCGCATTATGTTATGCGACGCTCTATAGCTTGGCGCAGGCACACGTACAGACAGTAAAGACAATCTAAGCCTGTATAATCCGGAACCTCAGACCTGCAGCCTGATGTTTTCCAGCATATAACACCCCAGCTCATCCTGACCGTTCCATATATCCTCAGGCGGCAGCGCCATTGAAACCACCCGTTCCGGCCCCCAATCCAGCTCTATCACCTGCTCCCGGCTGCCCCCCACACGAACCAGCAGCAGACGGGACGCAAGCGCGAATTTCTCCAGTAGCCATGTGATACGGCGATCAAGCATCGTTTTGAATGCAGGATAGGAGGTCAGATGCTGATTACCGGAGATCATCCAATCCAGCGGCCCGGCATACGGACGCATTCCGTTTTTATCCAGCTGAATGGAAGGCAAGCAATGTCCTCCCAGGCTGAATACAGCATCATAATCCCCCATAGGTTCCCAGCAACTCCAGCCTCCGTTTAATTTGCAGCATAAAGGCCATACACCACCCAAATGAGGAATGGACCAGTACGTAGCCAGCAAGATTTTCACAACTGCCTCACCTCCCCGTCTAGTGCATTACGTTCCGTCGCTTCTATCAAATGTACCTTTTTCAGCATACCCTACCGACAAGCGTACAAGCTTTCCCTTCAATAGATTCATAGTATAGAAGCATCCCTCCAGGGGTTCTTCAATATTTTGTTTTTGAGAGGATGATTCAATTGGCTTTTACAACCGGCTATATGACAAACACGAGAGATTTTGGCACAGCCTGCTCCAATGTTGTTGTGAATTTGGTCAATGAGGATACCGTGAACGCGGCGACCGTGGCGATCCAAATTTTTTTCTCACTTGTACCGGATACCAAAACACCGTTGTATGTGAGCTCGATTAACTTACCTGCAAATTCCATTGCCCGCCGTACCTTTTTTATTCAAGGGGTACTTGCCTATGAGGTGCAATACAACGTAGTCTCCGCTGCTCCAGCCAATGTCGTTCTGTCCAACTTTGGGCTGGACCAATTCGGTAATATTGTGCAGGAGCACCGTGTTCTTCAGTCGGAGCTGACTACAATCGCAGCACTGTCTCCTGTTAGTTAAAAGCTCAGCCCTGCTCCAGTGCCTGATGTAATCTATGGGTATAATACACGTAATTCCATTCCGGCGGTATGGACTGAACTCCTCGGCCGCTGCCGACGGTTGAATGATCATCTGTATAGTAGGAAAAGGCATGTGTAGCCTGGAGTGGACGCAGCAAATCCGTCAAATACAGCAAATCGGTCACAGCAATATACGGTTTGACACCGAAGCATACAACAAAGCGGGTCACTGTTTCCCCTATGGCCTGAATCAGTGCTTCCACGACAGAATAGTGCGGTCTTGGCGTTACGATTAGTCGAGGATCTTGCATCATGGACAGGAAAGAGGCAGCTCCCTGTTCCGGCGTTAAATCCAGTAACCGAATCATGCAATTGCTGTAGTGCTGCTCCAGCAGGTTATCCAGTAATGGTTCGGCTTGAGTCATATCTGTGACAGGCATTAAAATGGTCATTTCAAGCGGGATGCCCCGACGCGCTCTCGCCTCATACTTGGCGATTTGAAATGCGTGCCGCCAGCGCCGGTGTTCCCCCTGGCTGTACAAGCTGGCCGATACGCTAAAAGCTGAATTTACCCGGTAATCCATCAGGATTTCCGGGATGAATTTCATGCTGCACGTCTCGGTCAGCCGCAGCCAGTAGTCATAATCCTCCACGGGTTGCAGCCGATAGCCGCTAATCTGGCGGGCATATTTGCTTTTGTACATAAACGAAACCCCGACAATGCTGGCGTTCAGTAATTCATGATGCGGCTGGCTTTGATATCGGATCAGCGCTTGTTGGTGCTGCTCGTCATGCAGCGGGTTCCCTCCGGCGTCCACCTGCCGGAAGGTGGAGAATACAAGGCCGAGCGAGTCCGGCCCCTGCATCAGTTCCTGCCGCAATCGTTCTACGAATGAAGGATAATAAACATTATCACTCGATACCCACGTCACATAGGTGATTGCAGGGTCCTGGAACAACTCGTCGAAGCCCCGATTGAGGGCACTGGATACTCCTTTGTTCTCGGGAAGTGTAATCAACTGAACGCGCGGGTCCCCCCCTGCTGCGTGGAGCGCCGGTCCTATCATTTCCGGCGCTCCGTCAATAACAATAATAAACCGAAACGCTCCGTAGCTCTGAGAAAGTACGGACGAAATCGCAGCTTGTAGATAACCGATATCCTGTTTGTAAAGCGGCATAACAATCCCCGTATCGCTCATATCAATCCCCCCTGATCTACTTTCCGGGTTCATATGGTTCTCTAATGAGAAAGCCATTCTAAGACAGACCGTTTAATAGCTGATTAAAGCGATCTTGATAACGTGCCTGGGTGATGCGATATTCCCGCTCAACGTCTGGCCAATGCTTTTTGGTTCCCATTTCATCATGCCAGCGATAATTAACCAGCGACTCATTCAGAAAAAGAAATGGATATCCCGCCAGCATCACTCGGTACCACATATCCAGATCATGGGTATACGGCAGCAATTCATCGAACAGACCAATATGTGAGAACAGCTCCTTTTTAAACATGACCGTGCATCCATTAACCGGATTACCCTGCTGGAAAAAACGGTAAAACTCTGTCAGGGACGGGAATACGGCTGCTGCCTGATAGCTTGTGATTTGGCTGTATTGATTGATGAAATTGAAATTGGTATGAGAGATATGAGCACCATGTTCAACCATAAAAGAAACCTGGTTATTAATTTTGTCTCTATGGTAGGTATCATCCGAGCTGAGCCACGCAATATATTCGCCGCTGGCATGTCGGATACCGTGATTCAATGCGCTGGCTGTTCCACCGTTGGCTTTGCCCAAATAATGTATATACGGACGATAGGGCTGGAGCATTTCGACATGTGTCGTGGACCCATCATCGACGACAATAATCTCAAGTGGTCCGTAGGTTTGCTCCAATGCGCTTTGTAAAGCCTGATCCACGTAAGCACAGTTATAAAAGGGAATGACGATCGTTACTTTCGGTCTCATATCGTTCCTTCCTTTCCAGCTCGGCGGTATTGAATCATATCCTCTAGTGATTGCCCTAGCTGTATGTTCGGCTTCCAGCCCATGTCCTCCAGCTCCTTTGCACGGTATGCCTCCGTCGCTGCTGACTCTGCTGTGTCCCCCCATTGTACAGGGACAGATGTATTCGCCAGTGCAACCATACGCTCCACGATATGGCCCAGCTCTACGATGCTGCCTGTGCAGACCGGATAAATACGGCCCGGCACACCTTGCTCCAGCAGCACACCATACGCACGAACGGCGTCGCGAACGTCCAGAAAATCACGCTGCGCATGTCGGGAAGATACCCGAAACGGGGCAGGGGCAGCTTCAGTTACCGACTGCCCTTTCATGCGTTCCGTCCGAACGATATACCCCGCCAGTAATGCGCAAAAGCCGGTTGAGGGACCCGGGCCGATCAAGTTGCAAGGCTCCGCCAGCATAACGGATTGATCGAATAGCGCACCCCACGACAGCGCGACTGCCTCTTGAAGGCTTTTGCTGAGACTGTATGGGTGCGTAGGATGATACGGAGCGTGCAAAGCCGTCTTAAGCCGAGAGCCCGCCACAACAATTCGAGCTTTGGGAAAAGGGCGCAGTGCATCCAGTAAATACAATGTGGACAGTACATTGGATTCCATATACAGCAGTGGACTTTGCCATGATTCCGGCACCGAGTTTTTACCGCCCAGATGAAGCACATAATCCGGAGCAATCTGGCGAATGACTTCGCCAAGACGTTTCTTGTCGAGCAAATCGCACACATAAGGCGCGATGCGGACATGAGTGCCGACATCCGGACTGAGGTTCTCATCCCCAGCCAGTGAGATCAGCTTTGATGCGGAAGCGGCAGTACGAGTCAGCGCCGCC
>NZ_ASSB01000309.1:0-4805 GCF_000520755.1 Paenibacillus sp. 1-18 | reverse complement strand
CAAAATCCACCTGCTTTGAGCAGGTGGTCGTTTAAGGAGGTGAGTAGCAGAGGCTATTTTGTGAGCTTTTGATACGGTTGTCAGAAGGTTGTTCTTGAGAATCAAAAAACCAAGTAAAGTGAAATGGAAAGTATTGATTAAGTCGAAAAATATCAAAAAGACGCTGTCGGTCAGTTTTACCGCTCTTCTTGCTTTTTCTCTGATTTCTCCGGTGTATGGGGATTCGAGCTCAACCTCCTCGGCAGGAGCTTCAACTATTTCCGCCAAGGTTTCAGCCAAGCTGAACCAGCAATTCAGTAACAGCGAGTATGTCACCTACCTGGTTAAATTAAAAGATCAGGTAGACACGGAGTCGGTTGCGAAGCATGCTCTTCAAAAGGCTTCTGCAGAGCAGATTTCCCCCGCTGCTGCCAAGCTGTCTGTACGTACAACAGTTGTGAACTCGCTTATGGATACAGCAGAAAAAACGCAACAACCTGTGGAAGAATATTTGAAGAAGGAAGTCAACAACGGCAACGTTAAAAAGTACAAGAGCTACTTTATCGTCAACGCACTTGCGGTAACGAGTACCAAAGAGGTACTGGATAATCTGGCTACACTGCCTGAGGTGGATAAAATTTTACCGGATGAAAAACGCGAGCTGCAAAAGGTTGAAATAGACAAGGATGCCCAGCCAGCAGACCGGGAAGCGACAGCCGAACAAGCTGCTGCAGACACGGCTGTAACGGAAGAGAATGCACAGAAGTCGGTGGAGGAATCTGTATACAAGGATGCTGTAACACCTAGCCGAGCCGAATGGAATATTTCCAAAGTCAAAGCACCACAGGTGTGGGCCAAGGGCATTGATGGCAAAGGGGTTGTCGTTGCCAATCTCGATACAGGCGTAGATTATACGCACCCGGCGCTGAAAAGAAAATGGCGTGGTTTGAATGCTTCCGGCCAAGTCGTTAACCCAGAACTGAGCTGGTATGATGCGGTTAACGGAGCATCGCTGCCGGCAGATACAGAAGGACATGGAACACATACGATGGGTACGATCGTTGGCTCGGACAGTAATGGTACGAATGGGATCGGTGTTGCTCCCGGTGCTCAATGGATTGCCGTTCGAGTGTTTAATCCGGATACTACAGACTCCATCTTGCTGGATGGTGGACAGTGAATTCTTGCTCCTGTAGATAAAAGCGGCAAAAAGCACCCTGAGCTTGCACCGGATGTGGTGAATAACTCCTGGGGCGGCGGACCTGGCCTGGATGAATGGTATCGTCCAGTTACCAAAGCGTGGAGAGCGGCTCAGATATTCCCCGAGTTCTCCGCAGGCAACACAACATGGTCAAATCCGGGCGGAGCCGGGTCTGTAGCCAATCCGGCGAATTTGCCGGAAGCTTATGCCACAGGGGCCACCGACATTAACAACAAGCTGGCCAGCTTCTCGCTGCGCGGTCCTTCTCCTTATGGCGAAGTGAAGCCTGAGATTTCGGCTCCTGGTGTAAACATTCGCTCTTCTGTACCTGGCGGAGTGTATGAGGGGGGATGGAACGGTACTTCCATGGCAGGTCCGCATACAGTCGGATTGGTGGCACTGCTTCTCCAGGCCAAGCCATCTTTGACGGTAGATCAGTTGGAGGATGTGATTTCAAAAACAGCGACGCCGCTGACTGACAGCCAGTATCGGACTTCACCGAACAATGGCTACGGCTATGGCCTGATCGACGCGCTCGCTGCGGTGAATTCAGTACTTAACTAGAAGGATCGGATAAATTAAAAAAGACTTCGAAAATCCCTTTGAGCGGCTCGTACAGAGATTGCATACACCTGCTAACCGTGTAATGCACCGTTTACGCAGCCGCTATAAAGGGGTTTTCGTACATAATAGAAGATAAAATTCATAGAATTGCAAGAAAAATGCAAAAAAAACTACTTGTATATCTGTTTTGATAACTTTATATTATCCATATTATATATTTATATAACAATTTTTAATATAAATTGTCATGATATAACATGCTTTTTTTTCGAAGTACTCCTGCTTTCTCTCCTTGGTATCTACTGAATTTCACCACTTGCATTTGAAGCGTTAATTCACCTATGAAGTACATCCATCTATGAACAACCACATATTTTTGTGCCTCTATATTTTATGAAGGAGGTGGTTGCCAACCACATCGTGTCGCGCAGCCCGTGTGTTCGGTGTGCAAGGCATGAGGTCTTGCTTTCGTACAGGTTATTCCGGAAACATTAAACCCAGTAAAAGGAGTGGAGAAGTAATTGATTAAGCCTAAACGATTCAAGAAGCCACTATCTATCGGACTATCTTTACTTATGGCCTTTTCTTTTGTACAACCCGCTTTGGCGAATAACACACCGGATGGCTCCAAGCTGGAGCTGAAATCAGCTTCGCACAAGGTTACGACCGCGAAAGTATCTCCGAAACTAACCAAGCAGTTTGAGGAGAACAACTATGTTACCTATCTGGTTAAATTAAAAGAACAGGTGGACACCAACAAGGTTTCCAAAAATGCTCTCCAAAAGGCCTCACTTGAGAAAATAACACCCTCCGCTGCCAAAATGGCTGCACGCAGCCATGTAATCAGCTCTTTACGCGAAACAGCTTCCAGAACCCAATACGGGCTTGAAAATTATTTGGATAAGCAGTCGAAGGACGGTGGAGTGAAGGAATATAAAAGCTATTTTATTGTGAATGCTCTGGCTGTCACAAGCACCAAGGAGGTGCTGGATCATATTTCGAAGCTGCCTGAAGTTGATAAAATTTTGCCGAATGAAACACGTTATTTGCAGAAAGTGACGGTTGACAAGCAGGCAGAGGGAACCGACGTCAAAACAGCTGAAAAAGCGACAGCAGTAACGGCAAATTCTGAAACGGCAGAGAAAGCTGTAGAGCCGGATAAAGACGATGGAAAAACATCGGCCAAGCCCGGCAATGCAGGCAAGAATGCTGTAGACCCGTCTACGGTGGAATGGAATATATCCCATATTAACGCACCACAAGTTTGGGGAAAAGGAATTGACGGAACCGGAATCGTGGTCGCCAACCTGGATACTGGCGTAGATTACACACATCCGGCCCTGCATCGCAAATGGCGTGGACTGGATGCAGCAGGCAATATTGTGAATCCTGAGCTGAGCTGGTACGATCCGCATAGTCATGCGACGCTCCCAGTCGATCAGGAAGACGATTCCCATGGTACGCATACGATGGGCACGATGGTCGGCTCCGAGGAAAACGGAACGAACCGAATTGGTGTTGCACCAGGTGCAAAGTGGATTGCGGTTCGGATTTTTAATCCGGAAACAACGGATGCGATTATCCTGGACGGCGGTCAGTGGCTGCTTGCGCCCAAAGATGCCCAAGGCAATCTGCATCCCGAGCTTGCACCAGATGTAGTGAACAACTCGTGGGGAGGTGGACCCGGTCTGGATGAATGGTTCCGGCCTGTGGTTCAGGCATGGCGCGAAAATGATACTGTTTCCTTTAAAATAGTGATGAAGGCCCAAGCAAGCCACCGTTTATCGAGGCTTGCTTGGGCCATTTTTAATTGTCGAACTGTTCAGGAAGCGATACAATAATTAGAAACAAATAAAGTGAATATAATCACAATTAAGTATTATTTTAAGCGGGAGAGGATCGTATGATTCATTTGCAAAAAGAAAGCGGACGTATCCGCCTTGTACTGGATGCCTATTTTATGGGGGAGGATATCGTCGTACTCATTTCAGGCGGTGATCAGCCCCATCTGGGAACGATTACAGCGGGGGCTAGACTGGAGCCCATTCAAACCGTGCAATTGCAATCCCACAAGGAATTTTATATTACCGAGGAAATTGCAGTTCGCTTGCGAAAAGAGTTTGCAGGCAACTTTGCGATTTGCTGTGGGGCGCATTTGGACAATACAACCAAGGAAGAAATCAGAGTGCTGACCGATATGGCAATACAATTGGGGAAAGAGCTTATTGGAGAACTCAGGGCAAGACACCTGTAGCGACCACTTTAAGTAAATTCCCGAATGAGTAGATTGCGATAAGGATACTTACTGAAGGGGTACTTAAAAAGCAGGGCAAAGCCGTAATCCTCAATCTGTACGGATTTTAGCGCAGAGGATGGGATCAAACTGCGGATCATCACGGTCACCGCATGCTGGTCTCGCCTGTTGATCGCTTTAGCTAAAGCAGAAGCAAAGCATTGATTGTGTGCCAGCTCCCGGTACAGCGGAAAAACGGCTCTGGCGATGGCACGATGGACTCTTGGCTCAAACGTAAATTGCACTGTTCCCGGTGGAATCGTCGTTCCGTTCGTATAATAAAGCATCGGTGGTTGAACCAAAAAGGAAATAAAGTAGCCGATGCCGTTCGTGCCTAATCCTTGTTTGGCGGCGAGTGGCGCTACCGAGCAAAGAAGGGATTTCATCCGATCCAAATTGCCCTTCACCACAGCCTGTGACCATTGAACGGCAAAACCATGACGGGTCGCGATTGCTTTGTAAAACGGCAGCATGGCGACGGATATTTTTCTGAGCGTGTCAGCTTGTAAACGTTTGTGAGGTGAGCCTCTTCTGCGGGATATTGCACGATATGACATAGCTCTGTCCTCCTTGGCAGGATGCTCTCATGGAGCGCATTTTATCTGTAATAGGTAAAATACTGTATGCTCAATTCGCACAATAGGTGCGTATGAAGCCGATGGTTCTTCTTTTTGACATAAACGAGTATATGAAAGTAGACAAAATTATGAATATTAGCTTGGTTTATTATTTTTTGACGGATTGTCAAGTCAAGTGCGACAGTTCCTG
>NZ_ASSB01000308.1:0-42313 GCF_000520755.1 Paenibacillus sp. 1-18 | reverse complement strand
CTATGCCGATCTATACAATAGCCAGTTTGAACATGCATCCTGAAAATAGCGTAGTCCCTATTTGAAAGCAGGATAGTAGCACTAATAGCATATCAGAGTAAAAGATAGACGTGTCTGGATGATCGCTGCGAAGGGCGATCCAGACACGTTTTTGGTGTGCTCAAAAGCTGTCCGATGTTTGATGAATTAGCTTAGCCTATTTTATAGGGGATATTTGTATTAGGGGGTAAACATCCAAGCACAGGCCACTCCCTCTTAATATGCTGTATTAATTCACCGAAAGGAGTTGCACATTATGAGTCATTGCCCTTACGACCCGATCGTGTGTCCGCCGATCCAATTTGTAAATCATCAATTTTTCCCACAAGTCGTACCTGTGGTTCATCCGATTGAAATTGTTAATCAAACGCACATTGTACCTATACCTCACCACGTATTTCCAGTGAGTGTAAAGGATCCTGGAGATCCCTGCTGTCATACTCGCAGTCTTGGCAAGCGTCCCGTTCGCAGCAGCTCCAAGCGTTAAAAAAGACTAAAAAAAGCAGTCATGCTGTACACATGGCTGCTTTTTCCGAAAAGAAATTGTTACATTTCCAGCTTCTTCAAAATAGATTTTAATTTGTCGCTCAGATGCTGTGGATACAATTGTAAAGGAACATATGGGCGTTGTGCTGCTTTTAACGCTTTATATACATCAATTTGACCATATCCGAAATATTTATCATGTCCTGGTGTGCCTAAATCAATTACGCTACTTCTCATTAAATCCATAACCTCTTTATTGGTTAGATCGGGGTTGATTGACCGAATCAGGGCAGCGAGCGCTGACACATGTGGACTGGCCATCGAAGTGCCCGACAGAGCGGCATATTGATTCCCTGGATACGTGCTGGCTATACTTGCACCTGGAGCCATGACGTCCACATAATCCCCATAATTGGAAAAAGCGGCACGGTGCATGGAGGAATCTGTAGCAGAAACGGCCAGCACTTCTGGGTATGCTGCCGGATAACCGGGACGTTCCGTATTATCATTGCCCGTAGCTGCAACCAGCACGACGTCTTTGTCATAGGCGTATTTGATTGCATCATGCAAAAATTCAGCTTGTGCATAATTGCCCAGACTCAAATTGATGACCTTGGCCCCGTGATCGGCCGCCCATATGATACCTTCTGCTACAGAATAGGTCGTACCGGAGCCGGATTGGTCGAGTACCTTGACCGGCATGACCTTGTTGTACCACGTCATGCCTGCCACCCCCTCGCCATTATTCACGAGTGCAGAAATAATTCCGGCCACATGCGTACCGTGACCAACGTCGTCATAAGGCTTTTCAGACGGTTTGACGACGTTATGGCCTGAAATAATTTGCCCCTTTAGATCGGGATGATCCATATCCACTCCTGTATCCACGACGGCAACGACTACATTCTTGCTGCCTTTGCTTAATCCCCAACCCCGGTTGGTTTCGGTGGCTGGCAGATTCCATTGATACCGTGAAAAGAGCAAATCATTAGGAATATTTCCATCTGAATTGAATAGCTTCTTTTCATTAGTTAGATACATATAGTGAGGTTCTGTATAAAGGGGTTTCCATCTTCTTGAAAAGTATTGCTTTAACTCCTTGTAGCTCATGTTGTCTGAATGAAACACGTAGGTGTAACCAAGCTTGCGACCAGGCTTACAGTGCAAATCTTTTGCGATTTGTCGCAGCTGCTGTTGATCGGGATTGTGACGGAAGCGAACGACGATTTCATTTTCAAAATAATGGCTCGCATTTTCGTTGTCATGGCCGGTTTTTACGGTAACATCGTGCAGGGTGTCGGGATGTACGGATTCGACCTTGTAGCTTCCTTCCTTTGGATAGGGAATCAAACGCAGATTCTTGCGCTGATGCTTCTCCACATCACGCAATACTTGCTGGCTGACCAGGGCGGCGACGCCATAAGTTCCGTCTGTCGATGGTTCGGCCATGACAAAATATTTTCCGCCATCGACCTCGAAAGCAGCGGATTCGTAGGATTTATTTTGCATGACGGAATGACGAGCCGCAGCAAGACTACTTTTGATTTGAGGATGACTCAGCAGACGGGTTTGTGCTTTGCTGCCTGTATAGGTAGTACTTTTCCCGTCACGCGTATGAATCCACTGTAACGTATGAAGATGGTTGTGCGATTGCTGCAGCTTGCGGGTAAAGCGTCTTTTCTGATCAGTGGTTTTGCCATGAAGCTCCCGCATGACGTATTGAATATCCTGTCTTGCATCCATGCGAGTGAGTGAATCCGTAGCGGATACGTCCAAAGCAAGTATTCCCTTTTTGAGTTGTTTCTCTTGCTGTGGTACCATTTTAGTCGAATAACTGGGCTGAGGTGTATGGCGGTGATCACGGGAAGGCAGCATTAGTGTGATGACAAGCACTCCGGCAGCTGCACCGAGCAGGGGCTTTAACCATTTTCGCCGAGACATGGGACCGTCCTCCTTAAGTGTTTATAATTTTATGGTTTAGCGTGAGGAGGTTGGCATGTTTTTATACCTTTCAGTGCTTATTTGTGGTAGGATAAATACTGAAAATTACAGCTCTTTCGGTTAGAAGGGACTATTTTCGGGTAACCAAATTGATGAACAAGCAACAAATAAGGGGGAGCTGCCTTGATGTCAGCAGTCAACGTACAAAAATTATGTGAGTCGGCGCAGGAGAAACTGAAAACTGTCGTGAAACGTGTGGAAACATTCCTCAATGAGCATGCCCTGCCGGAGCTGGCTGTGGATGGAAATGAGGAGTCCGTACTTTTTTATAAAGGCTTTTTGTCGGACCTCCGCTATATCCTTGTTTTTTCCGAAGTATCTTATGAAAAGCTGGGTGTGGCTTTGCGCCGTGCCAACTTTGATGTCGATTTTGCGGAAAAGGCATTGTATAACGTTTACCATGACTGCGTGAACAGCTTTTTTTATCCCAAAAATGAATCTTACGCAGAGGATGGACGCTATGCTTATACGGGACAAGATGCTATTCGCTTCCGTAAAACGCCTGTGCCTTCCGCACGCGAAGTGATCATGGACATCACAAAAAATTTTGAAGAGCTGCGTGATGATTTGACTTATTATGAAAGTGATTATCTGACGCAGCGCCGTATGCAGACTCGCCGTACTCATGCTTAAGCATTTCACGGGTGGGTCGTTTTTAATCGAAAACTAAAACAAGACAAGCAAGCCGTTTTCTCTTGCTTCCTGCCAATTTGGAGGAGGTGAAGAAAGCGGCTTTTTTCGTATGTCACCAACTGCCATATGACAGATACGCATAGGCGCGAGTAAGTGAGGGGAAAATGAATCCGAGGTGATGATCATGAGCCAAGAGGCCAAGCCAATAGTTAAGTGCAGCGTAGCCAATTGCCATTATTGGGGAGAAAACAACTTTTGCAAGGCGGATTTGATCATGATTGAAGTTGATGGTCATGCCGGTAAGAAATTTAAGGAAGAATACGCAGGAGAAAGCTTCAGCTCAGAAGAACGCGATAAAGCTGATACGTCTGCCGCCACTTGTTGCCATACTTTTAAGCCGAAGTCTTTGTAAAAACTCATAACGTCAATCATTCGCATTTGGAGGTGCAGTGTATTATGGAGGATCATAAAACGGAAAAACATCAAAATGAAGAGCATATTAGCCGTGAACGAGTAGATTACCCACGTCATATTGATAAGCACTCCACCAAGCGACGTAAACACAATGAAGAATATGCCGCAGAAGTGGCTCCCGGGTCGGCAGTCGCAACTCGAGATCATGACAAGGGTGAACAGAAGGCTATAAATAACAGTGGTCGTATTTCCGGTTACATTGGTATAGCCGCAGGAATAGCGTCCCTGTTTATGTGGTCTATTGTATTGGGGCCAATTGCTGCAGTTTTAGGTTTTTTTGCTTATGTAAATGGCAGCAAAACGACAGGGATTTGGTCGATTGGACTTGGTGCCCTCGCGACATTGAGTTATTTCGCTTTTATCCCGTTCGTTCGTTGATCCTGTAGAGGTACAAGAAAGGTCTAATTATAAAAGCTCCACTGTCTTTTCGACAGTTCAGGAGCTTTTTTTCGTTAAAAGGTATGGCAGTACATAGCAAAAAGTTGTATCATTAGCAGTAACGACTATTTTGGGATACAACAACTACAGAAAGTTGGGAACACTACATGCAAATTGATCCGCGCGTGTCCAAATCCATGTTAGACATGCAGCTGTTAAATAATATGAGTGCTACAACCCAAACGGGCACAACGGATGCTTTTTCCGGATTGCTGGAGCAAGTAGGTCAGTTGGATACAGATGACGCCGCAACTCGTGAGAATTCTAGCGATGTTACCCGAGATGAAAATGGGTTGCTTTGGCTCCAATTGGGACCTTCGAAGGGAGCGGCTTCTCCTTTCGCGGTATACCCTGCCCCTTCCAGTACAGCAAGCGACGGACCTACAAAGCCTACTGCGTATGACGATTTGATTAACGAGGCTAGCCAAAAATACGGGGTTCCGGTAGCTTTGATTAAAGCGGTTATTGATACGGAATCTTCATTTAATCCATCGGTCACTTCTTCGGCTGGAGCCAAAGGGCTTATGCAGCTTATGGATGCTACAGCTCAAGGTTTGGGAGTTAGTGACCCATATGATCCTGCACAAAACATTGATGCTGGCGTTCGTTATTTGTCTTACCAGATTAAACGTTTTAATGGACAGGAAAATATGGCTTTGGCAGCATATAATGCAGGCCCTGGA
The DNA here is from genome assembly GCF_000520755.1 of Paenibacillus sp. 1-18. Taxonomy (NCBI): domain Bacteria; kingdom Bacillati; phylum Bacillota; class Bacilli; order Caryophanales; family Paenibacillaceae; genus Paenibacillus; species Paenibacillus sp. 1-18. Next base: position 37,559 of record NZ_ASSB01000308.1, on the reverse strand, counting down.
CGGGTGCAGCGTCTTGGTGTAAGCACTGATGAGCAATTGATGGCTATGCTGGATAAGCTTCCATTAGAAACTCAAAAATATATTACCAAAATACAGAACGCACGTGAAAAATATACGATTTAAGTCCTATAGCTATTAAATAAATGTGCATAATTTCAATTAGATCAGGTCCGCAGACAGGATCAATATGGGGAAAGGGTGTCGCTGGAATATAGCGGTCTTTCCCTGTTTTGGTCTTTTTTTGTTGCAGTAGTTGTAGGAAAGAAAGGGGAGCTCTATGAGATATTTTGATTATGCCGCGACAACTCCGCCTTTTGAAGAGGTAATTACAACAATTACCGAGGTCATGAGACGCCATTATGGCAATCCGTCTTCGATGCATCGTTATGGAGAGGATGCGGATAAGTTGCTTAAGCGCTCACGGGAAGTGTGTGCTATGGCTTTGGGAGTGCGTCCGGCGGAGATTGTATTTACATCCGGGGCAACTGAAAGCAATAATCTGGCCATTAAGGGAGCAGCTATACAATATCAAGCCAGAGGCAAACATATCGTTACTGTATCGACAGAGCATCCGTCTGTATATGAGGCTTGCAAACAGTTGAGGGATCAGGGCTTTGAAGTTACGTACTTGCCCGTTGATGCGGAAGGGCATGTCAGTGCTAAACAGGTATGTGACGCTGTTCGTAAAGATACGATTTTAGTCAGTATCATGCATGTTAATAATGAGACGGGAAGGGTACAACCGTTGCAAGACATCGGGGTTGCACTGAAGAAACAGTTTCCCCGTGTATTATTTCATGTTGACGGTGTACAGGGCTATGGAAAGCTTCCGGTTGATATCCGGGGCTGGCAGGCTGATCTGTACAGTCTCTCTGCGCATAAGCTGCGCGGACCCAAGGGTGCTGGACTGCTGTTCGTTCGGGAAGGTGTAAAGCTTTCGCCACTGCTGAGTGGCGGCTCTCAGGAGCAGGGCTTGCGTGCAGGTACCGAAAATGTACCTCTGCTTGTTGGCATGTCCAAGGCAATACGGCTGGCGGTTGAACGGCAAGCTGAGACAGCTCGTCGTATGACCGAGTGGAGGGATCGGGTAGTCGCAGAAGTGGAGACGATTCCTCAGTTGCGGCTAAACAGTGGGAATGAAGCGCCGCATATTGTCCATTTTTCGTATCCGGGTATGAAGGCTGAGGTGCTGTTGCATACGCTGGAGCAATTGGGCGTGGCGGTATCAACCAAATCGGCCTGTTCCTCGAAATTGGCCGAGCCCAGCCGGGTGCTGCTGGCGATGGGATGCAGTGAGCTGGAAGCATCCGGCGGCATTCGTATCAGCTTCGGAGACGAGCATACGGAACAGGATATCGACGAGCTTATCCTTGCGTTGCGGCAGGCTGTAGCCAAGTTGGAATCCCTTGAAAGGTGGAAACATTAAAATGCATTATGATATGCTGTTACTTCGCTTCGGTGAATTTACATTAAAAGGGAAAAATCGCACCCGTTTTGAAAAGGCGGTATTAAATCACGTGAAGCTGCTGCTCAAGCCGTTTCCTGGTGCTTCTTTGCGGAAGGAATTTGGACGAATTTATGTGGTTCTCGGAGGAGAGCCTTATGAGCAGATCATTCAGGTGTTGAAAAAAGTGTTTGGTATCACTACGATTAGCCCTGTCAAAATGGCTCCTGCCCAGCTTGATGCAATAGTTAAGACTGCTGTAGCTTTGATGCGTGAGCTGAATGTGGCAGAAGGTACAACTTTCAAGGTAAATGCCCGTAGAGTGTGGAAGGAGTTTGCTCATTCTTCCCATGAGATGAACCACATGATTGGTTCCCCTATATTGCGAGAGTTTCCGGCGCTGAAGGTCGATGTGCATCAACCGGATATCGAGCTGCGTGTGGAGGTCAGAGAACAGGCAGCTTATATATTTAGCGATATTATTACGGCGGTAGGGGGCTTTCCGCTAGGTACGAACGGCAAGGCCATGCTGCTCCTGTCCGGTGGAATTGATAGCCCTGTGGCAGGCTGGTCTTCCATGCGCAGAGGTTTGGAAATCGAATGTGTTCATTTTTATAGCTATCCGTTTACAAGTGAGCGCGCGAAAGAAAAGGTTATTGATTTGGCAAGGGTATTGGCTGGCTATGCAGGGCAGATTAAGATCCATCTTGTGCCATTCACGGAGGTGCAGACGGCTTTTACACGCACTGGCCAGGATAATCTAATTATTACTCTCATGAGGCGATCTATGCTGCGAATTGCAACGATGCTGGCTGAGCGTGAAGGGGCGCTGGCACTTGTGACGGGTGACAGTCTGGGTCAAGTAGCCAGCCAAACATTATCCAGCATGAATGTGATTGGCCGTTCAACGGAGCTGCCTTTGTTGCGGCCTCTCGTCATGATGGACAAACAGGAAATTACGGAAATCGCGAAGCAAATTGGTACCTACGATCTATCCATTCTCCCTTATGAGGATTGCTGCACATTGTTTGTTCCCAAATCCCCGACGACCAACCCCAATTTGTGGGTTGTTCAAAAAATTGAAGCCTCAATTCGGGATTTGAATGCTCTGATCGAGCAGGCTGTGGCTGCAACCGAGACGGTCGTTCTTGAGGCAGGTGGGTCTATGGAGGGCCGCAAGGAAGAAGTTGTGCAGGAAGATTGGTTTTAAGGCATAAAAAAGGCAGACCATCAGTGATGCGTGGTCTGCCTTTTTTGATTTGAAATATGAAGGATTTTAATTATTTTAAAACGGCTTTTTCACGGTTGGATATGGCTCTGCGGTTTTGAAGATACCCTGTGAGTAAAATGCCAACCGTAATAAAGGCAATAAACAGGATACGCAACGCAGGGTGCGCAGTAAAGTACGGCTCAAGCTTACGTTCTTCGGTCATCATATTAGAGGCCGTATAACCAAGCACGGCTGATCCCAAATAGATAATCCAAGGGAATTTATTAATAAGCTTGATAAAAAGAGTGCTTCCCCATACAACGATCGGCACGCTGATCAGCAGACCAAGCACCACGAGCACCAAATGCTGCTGGGCAGCGCCAGCAACAGCAATCACGTTGTCCAGACCCATAGCCGCGTCGGCTATAATAATGGTGCGAATAGCACCCCATAAAGTGGTTCCGGCTTTGACCTCGGTGTGATCCTCCTGATCTACCAGCAGCTTATATGCGATCCAGATTAGCATTACACCGCCGATCAATAATAACCACGGTATTTGAAGTAACCAAAGTACTACAATGGTAGCTGCTATGCGAATGAGCAGGGCACCTCCGGTACCATACAGAATCGCTTTTTTTTGCGTTGCAAGCGGTAGCTTCCTGGCGGCAAGTCCAATGACTATTGCATTATCTCCTGCGAGCAGAAGGTCAATGAATACCACATTAAGCAGCAGCCAAAAAAACTGAAATCCGGACATGTCAATTGTTCTCATCTCCCTGATTTGGCATCCCAAAATCATTACTCTGAGTATATTAATACCCGTTTTTCGGAAATACGATTAATTATATTGCTGTTCACTGCCGATTTCAAGGCTTTTACTCAGCAAATTGACAAGCATAGCCTTCTCCTGTTTCGCATACAAGTAGGATGGGGGTGTTTGTACACATGGAGCATATCATTTTGCTGCTAAAAATATTAATGATCAATTTGGTGTTAAGCGGTGATAATGCGGTTGTTATAGCTATGGCGAGCAAAAACTTGCCTGAAAAACAGCGGAGCCAAGCTATATGGTGGGGGGCGATTGGCGCCGTTGGCCTGCGCTGTGTCCTGACTTTTGTAGCTGTCTTATTGCTGCGCATACCCTTTATTCAAGCAGCGGGTGGCCTACTTCTGTTATGGATTGCGTTTAAACTGCTTTACGACAATGAGGATCATGTTGGAATAAGAGCTGAAACCAGCATATGGAAGGCTATACAGGTGATCCTGGTAGCAGATTTTGTAATGAGTCTGGATAACGTATTAGCTATCGCAGCGCTTGCGAATGGAGATATCGCTATTATTGTCATCGGCATTGCGATTAGCATTCCAATTGTCGTCTGGGGCAGCAATATTATTGCGATCTGGCTTCACCGTGTCCCTGTACTTGTTTTGCTTGGGTCTGCAATTTTAGCCTTCACGGCAGGAGAAATGCTGCTGCGTGATTCCAGATTGGGCGTATGGTTAGCGAGTGCAGGGGAAGTTTTACATGCAGGGTTACCGGGACTGTTGGCCGCAGTAGTTATCGTTGTTGGCACCTATCGCCAGTTGCGAGCCCGCCACATTTGAACGTAGTTTTTTTGGAAAACATCGGCTAAACTATACATAGGGTTTTGCAGATGCCGGGGATTTTGCTCGGTTTTTGTAAATACGCTATATTCATAAAAATACACTTAAAAACAATCACATTAAAAAACACAAACAAATTCAGCAAGCAAAGGAGACCGCGATGAATTCCAGAAAAGAGCGTATGATCGGAGTGGGCATTGTTGCCGTAGGACTGATTATTTTGTTGGGAAAACTGGGGGCATTCTCCTTTTTGGGACGAACCTTTTGGCCCTTGCTGATTCTAATCCCAGGAATTGTACTGCATGCGATGTACATGATGCGTAAAGTATCCCCTTTTATGCTGCTGCCGGCAGGAATTTTGACGATTTATGGCCTGTTATTTTCTCTTTGCAACACCTGGGGCTGGCATTTAATGGCCTACCTGTGGCCTTTGTTACTTCTTGGTGTGGCGATCGGATTGTGGGAATACGCCATTAATGATTTATCTCTGTCTCGTAACGTACACACAGGTGGTATCATTTTAGGCTTGGTTTCGGTGATTTTATTGATGATTAGCCTGTTAAGAACAGGCATTATTTATATTATTGCAGTTTTACTGATCGGGGCTGGAGTCTGGCTGGTCGTGAACAACCGTGGCAGACGCAAATAGTAGCACGCCAAGCGGTGCAGATTTCATGGCGGTAAATTACGGAACAGGGAAGAATGTCTTGCTTTATGACATATTTCAACTATAATATAATGGATATGATAAAAGCGTCGGAATGATTTCTGACGCTTATTTTAAGGTTTTCACGCGAATCGGAGAGAGAAGCTGTCTGTATAAGGCCTAAAACATATAGGAGGCTGGCAGAGAGTGGGCCTGAAGAACGATTGTTAGCCTTGAATCAGCATTACTTCAGGATAGAGACACTATTTTGATATACGGAAAGGATATGGATACAAACCATGCATGCAAGAGAAAACATTCGCAATATTGCGATTATTGCCCACGTCGACCACGGTAAAACGACGCTTGTCGACAAGCTGCTTCAACAGTCTGGAACCTTTAGAGAGCACGAGGCTGTTCAGGAGCGCGCCATGGACTCCAACGATCTGGAGCGTGAACGCGGTATTACGATTTTGGCTAAAAATACAGCTATCACTTACAAAGATTATCTGATTAACATTGTAGATACACCGGGACACGCCGACTTTGGCGGTGAAGTGGAACGGATTATGAAAATGGTTGACGGCGTTTTGCTGGTTGTTGATGCTTATGAAGGCTGCATGCCGCAAACGAAATTCGTACTGCGTAAAGCGCTGGAACAAAATCTGACGCCTATCGTTGTCGTGAACAAAATTGACCGTCCAGCAGCTCGCCCAGCAGAAGTCATTGACGAAGTGCTGGATCTGTTCATCGAGCTGGGTGCGAACGACGAGCAGCTGGAATTCCCTGTTGTGTACGCTTCGGCGCTGAACGGAACTTCAAGTCTGGATGCTGAAAAACAAGACGATAACATGCAGGCATTGTACGAAACCGTTGTAGATCATATTCCAGCTCCAACTGAAAAAGTAGATGAGCCTCTTCAATTCCTCGTAACTCTGATGGACTATAACGAATACCTTGGTCGGATTGCCGTAGGTCGTGTAAACCGCGGTATCATCAAGCAGGGACAAGCGGTTACCGTGATGCAGCGTGACGGCAGCAGCAAATCAGCACGTATTGAGAAGCTGTTCGGCTTCCAAGGCCTGAAACGCATCGAAACCGATCAAGCGGGTGCTGGTGACATTGTGGCGATTGCAGGTATTAAGGATATTAATATCGGTGAAACCATCGCTGATCCGAATCATCCCGAAGCGTTGCCTGTACTGAAAATTGATGAGCCTACGCTGCAAATGACCTTCCTGGTTAACAACAGCCCATTCGCAGGTCGCGATGGTAAGTGGATAACATCCCGTAAATTACGTGAACGTCTTCTGAAAGAGCTTGAAACAGATGTCAGCTTGCGTGTGGATGAAACGGACAGCCCGGACGCTTTCATTGTTTCCGGACGTGGTGAGCTGCATCTGGGTATCCTGATTGAAAACATGCGTCGTGAAGGTTACGAACTGCAAGTGTCCAAACCGGAAGTTATCGTTAAGGAAATTGACGGTAAGAAAATGGAGCCAATCGAGCGTCTCCTCATTGATATTCCGGAAGAAAGCATGGGCGCAGTTATGGAAAGCTTGGGTTCCCGTAAAGCTGAAATGGTTAACATGATCAACAATGGTACCGGACAGGTTCGCTTGGAATTCCTGATTCCTGCTCGTGGTCTGATCGGTTACACTACAAACTTCCTGACATTGACTCGTGGTTACGGCGTAATGAACCATGCATTTGATAACTATGGCCCATATGTTGGTGGTCAAGTTGGTGGTCGTCACCAAGGTGTTCTCATTTCTACCGAAAATGGTTCTTCCACATTTTACGGAATGCTGGGTGTAGAGGATCGCGGTATTTTGTTCCTGGAGCCGGGCACTGAAATTTATGAGGGTATGATCGTTGGGGAACACACACGTGATAACGACATTGTCGTTAACATTTGTAAAGAAAAACAATTGACCAACGTTCGCTCTGCAACAAAAGACGATACAGTTAAACTGAAAACACCTCGTATTTTCTCTTTGGAGCAGGCGCTTGAATATCTGAATGATGATGAGTATTGTGAAATTACACCTAATGCCATTCGTTTGCGTAAAAAGATCCTGAACAAAGGTGAGCGCGAGCGTGCGGAAAAACAACGTAAAACAGCACAAGCAAATGCGTAATTAACTGGATTGGTTATGGCCACAGCGGCGACGCCCGGGAATGGGATGCGCCGCTGTATGTTTTTTAGGATTATTAACTCGGAGTATTTCTCAAAACGCAGGAAAAGGTGTTGAAGCATGAGTAATCTTTCGAACGGATTGCCTCCCCGGACACAAAGCGGGAAAAAATCCCCCAAACAGAAAAAAACGAAAAAGAAAAAAAGTTTTTTCAGATCGTTTATGAAGTTTGTCTTGTTTCTGCTCATTATAGGTATCTTGGCAGCAGGTGGTTATACCTACTATATTTATAATCAGGTAGAGGAAGTTTTGGATACGGGGATCAACAGAGAAGTACCCCAAACGGAATTGGCAGAAGCCAAGCCTCTGACCATTTTATTGCTCGGAACCGATTACCGCCCTGATCATCCGACGTATTTGTCAGATGTTATTATGGTAGCCACATTGAATCCCAATACTAAATCGTCTACCATCGTATCCTTGCCGCGTGATACACGTCTGGAAATGGACGGATATAAGCCACGCAAGCTGAATGAATATTATCCGGTATTTAAGGCCAGAGAGAAGGAATCTGGTGAGGTTGCTGAAGAGCAAATGAAGAAGATGATCGGCAAATATTTGAATATTAATATTGATTATGTAACGGTTATTAACTTCCAGGGCTTTAGAGATGTTGTGGACAACTTGGGTGGCGTAGATGTTACGGTTGATAAAAACATGTGTTATCGCGATCGTGCAGATGGTACTGATATTAACCTGACCGTTGGAGCCAAGCACTTGGATGGTAAACAGGCTCTTGATTTTGTGCGTTACCGCAAATCGAATTGTCGTCCGAGAACGGCTGAATCTGACGATTTTGATCGCAACCGTCGACAAAACCAGGTTCTTCATTCCCTGATTGACCAAATGCAATCCTTTAATGCTTTGACCAAATTTAGCGCAATTATTAAATCCGTTGATAAAAATATGACGACAGATATCGAGTCACAGCAAATGAAAAATATCGTACAAACCTATTGGAATATTTCCAAGCAAAATGTGAAATATAATCCGGTAGCGGGAACATGGCGCAGTCCTTATGTATATATTGATGAGCAACAGCTCAATGTGGCCAGACAAGCGTTGCAAGATGAATTGGCAAAAAAATCAAGTGATAATACTGCGACTTCTTCCAATTCCTGAGTATGTATCTTTCTTCCCTCTTATGTTATAATCGCAGCGAGTAAAAGCACTTATATGACATAAGGGGGTTGGAGTATGTCTGAATGTGTTGTGTACCAAGTATGCCGTTTGGATATGGGCAACTGTTTGGAATCAAATATCGTCCCTTGTTTCTGTGTGGAAATGAGAGGAATAAGTTAGGTCCAGTGATGATCACTGGGCCTTTTGTGTTTATCTTGAGGTGTACAGGCTCTGAGACTACGCTGAACTGCAAGCTTTTCGCTGCTTCTTACTCCTGAGGGGGTCTTTTTTCAGGGAATCAGCAAGTATTGGGGCACCTGTGAATAGGTATAGGTATGAAACACGAGATTGTCCACGCCGCTTTGGAGGGGATTTAAATGAAGAAAATTTTTGTGCTGGATACGAATGTGCTATTGCATGATCCGAAAGCCATTTTTACCTTCAAAGAACATGAGGTTGTTATTCCAGCTGTTGTTCTGGAAGAAATCGACTCCAAAAAACGCAACGCGGATGAGATTGGACGTAATGCCCGCAATGTATCACGATTGTTGGACGGGTTGAGAGAAGTAGGTCATCTGCATAGTGGTGTTCCACTTCCCCAAGGTGGAAGGCTTAAGGTGGAGTTAAACCATCGAAGCTTTTTGAAAGTTCAGGAGATGTTTGGGGAAATTTCGAATGATAATCGGATTCTGGCAGTCGCCTTGAACTATCATCTGGAAGAGCAGGAGCAGACTGAACCGCGTTCGGTCGTATTGGTCAGTAAAGACGTACTGGTCAGAATCAAGGCAGATGTGTTGGGACTGCTGACCGAAGATTATTTATCCGATAGAACAGGTGATCTAAGCGAGCTATACCCCGGCTATTCAGCCATCCAGGTGCATCCGTCCATCATAGATGAATTTTACTCCAATCGGTTCTTATCAATCAGATCACTGAATTTACCTTATACGCTGTATCCGCATGAATTTGTGATTCTGAAAGATCAAATGGGAACTGGAAAATCGGCTTTATTGAAAGTGAACCAGGATGCAGAGCGATTGGAGCCTTTGTATTTAAGTAATGAGTCGGTGTGGGGAATTAGCGCGCGTAATGCTCAACAGCGGATGGCGTTGGAGCTTTTACTTAATGACGACATTCCGCTTGTGACGATTACCGGGAAAGCGGGTACAGGCAAAACGTTGCTGGCGCTGGCAGCAGGTTTGCTTAAGGTTGAGGATGAGCATCGTTTCAAGAAACTGCTGATTGCCAGGCCGGTTGTTCCTATGGGCAAGGATATCGGGTATTTACCGGGTGAAAAGGATGAAAAGCTTCGCCCATGGATGCAACCGATCTACGATAATCTGGAGTACCTGTTTGATGCCAAAAAATCAGGCGATATTGATAAGATTTTGATGGGCTTGGGCAGCATTCAGGTAGAGGCGCTCACTTATATTCGCGGGCGTTCAATACCAGGACAATTTATTATTATCGACGAGGCTCAGAACCTATCCCGCCATGAAATCAAGACGATTGTGTCTCGGGTAGGTGAGGGAAGCAAAATCATTTTGATGGGCGATCCGGAGCAGATTGATCACCCATATCTGGATGCTGCCAGTAACGGTTTGACCTATGTGGTAGAACGGTTCAAGCAGGAAGGGATTAGCGGGCATATTATGTTGGAAAAAGGAGAACGCTCCAAGCTCGCACAGCTGGCTGCCGATCTGCTATAAGATTCATAGTGTGATACAACATAAAGACCTCGGGAACATCCCGGGGTCTTCTATTATTTGTCTTACTTAAGGCTTAATTCGAGCTTAACCTCAAGTACTCCCGCTATGGTGCGTACCTCTGTGGCCTTTACATACGAAATGAGTTGCTGCGGATAGAAGCCCAGATCAAAATCCTTTTCCAGCTTGTTACGGGTCGTATCCGGTAGTTCCAGCCCATTAAATACTAGATGATCCACATGAAATAAAATTGCATTTTGCGGTTCATTCTCTACGGTATAGTGTCCTTCTACCTTCAATTTCATCGTTCCCTGTTGGCCTTCTACCACAATACGGTCCTGCTTGAAAGAAAAGTTGAAGTGATTGAATAATTCATTTTCAGACTTCAAAAAACGGTTAAAATCTTCCTCGCGAATATTTATCGTAATGGTTTTGCCGTTCGTTATCATGGCTCCTTGCTGTTGCTGAATAAATTGAGGTAGATCCTGCATAGCCTGAGCCAGTGCTTTAAAGTGTCTATTTACCTCATAGACGCCTACATTCTCCCAGTAAGCTGTCATTTCACTGATCAGCTTGCGTAGAGTATCCGGGTCTTTACTAGCGCTAACACCTTCGTTTACTCGCGACTGAAGCATGACAATACGTTTACGCTGCTCCAGTAAGCTTGTTTTGACCGTCTCCAATTCCAACGAGGCCTGAGTGACCTGTTGTTCTGTTTTCCGCATAGTCTGAACATTGGATTCGTATTCCTGAAGAACATCCTGATCGTGACTAATCAATAACAAGTAGTAATCGTACAGGGAGAGAAGCTGTTTTAGGTTTTTGGCTCCCAGCACTACACTGAGCAGCTTGTCCCGTTCTCCCATATAATAAGAGCGCAACACAGAACCGGCACGGTTTCGTTGCAAGGTCATCTGCTCTTGCTGTGTGATGAGATTACTTCGTAGTTCCTGTTGACGCTGTATAAGAGCTTCTTGTTCCTGGCTGATACGCTCAATTTCATGGTCTATTTCAATAATGGAAAGGCTATCTTGTAAAATCTGATTTGCCTCTTGGGAGGGCGCAGCCAGAATAGGACACACATATGTTGAGGTTAGCATCATAATGATGATCAGCAGGGTACAGCATTTTATTGGTTTGTTCATTTAGTTTCCCCTTTTATGTATTCCCCGAAAGAGACTAATGATAATGTATATGATCCTTTTTCATTCTTTAACATTCATTTATTGTACAGCAGTCGGTGCATGCTTGAAACCCAAAACTGTTTGCGTTCACGTATGAGTTCTTGCAGAAATGGAAATACAATTTAGTATCAAATAGATTCTATGAACTCTACGAGAGGCATAGGAATGAATAAACAGCTTTTATACCCTATTCAAATACCGGCAAGATCGGTTCATGAAGACGGTTATTTCAGGATGTTGTTAGGAGGGCTAGAAGCATGACTGCAATAAGACAAGATGCATGGAGTGCAGAAGATGATTTGATATTGGCGGAGGTGACCTTGCGTCATATCCGGGAAGGCGGTACACAGCTCGCTGCGTTTGAGGAGGTTGGACAAAAAATTGGAAGGACCTCCGCCGCATGCGGCTTCCGTTGGAACAGCTGCGTGCGCAAACGTTATGATGAAGCAATTAGCATTGCCAAGGCTCAGCGCCAAAAACGCAGTTATATCCGCAAGCAGAACCCAGTGGGGGTATCACAGGTGGCGGCCTTTGCCACACTTGAATCGGTCGAAGGGGGATACAGGACGGATGGAACGAATGAGGATACGTTATCCATTGATGCGGTGATTCGCTTTTTGCGTCAATGGAAAGGAACTGTGCAGGAAACTAACCGACAAATTAAAATGCTGGAAAAAGATTTGCGGGAAAAGGAAGAAGAATTGAATCAGCTCCGCTCCATTAATGACCGGCTGTCCAAGGAAGTCAACGAGGTGCAAACCGACTATCGTGTCGTAAATGATGATTATAAAGCCCTGATTCAGATTATGGACCGAGCACGGCGCTTGGCTTTAATCACGGAGGATGAGGATGAGCTTAAATCCAGATTCAAAATGGACGCCAATGGGAATCTGGAGCGCATTGAGTAACAAGATTACAACAGCAAATTTGTATAAACGTCAACTCGTGCTTTGCCGTAGTTGGCGTTTTTTGTATTTCTTTGGAGTGCATATGATATAGTAGAAAAAAAGATGGAAGCGAGACGATACAAACGTGATTGATATTATTGGAGCGGGTTCGCTGGGATTGTTGTTCGCTGGGAGACTGGCTTCTTCAGGTACCGAAGTGAGATTGTGGACACGAACACTTGAACAGGCACGCATGATTGCTTGTGAAGGAATTACTGTGTTTGACAAAAAAGGGCGTACAGCCGTCCATGTGCCTGGAGATAGATTGCAGGTAGCTCCATTGGCAGATTGGCAACGCTTAAATTCGCATACTGCCGTACAATGGATTTTACTAATGACCAAACAGGGGGGTGTTGACGAAGTATTAAAGCAGATTCTGCCTGTGGCTAAGACGGAAAGAGCAACGGGAATTGTTTGTTTACAGAATGGCATAGGACATATAGAACGGATTAGACGGGCTTGGCCCGAGGCTGTGTTATACCCTGCGGTGACGACCGAAGGAGCCAAGAGGCAGGGAGCCGCATCTGTTGTACATGCCGGAGCGGGTATTACTGAAATTGGCTGGCCTGAGGAACAGGAGAAGGCGCAGGACAGGAATTTCAAACAATACGTGCTAAATCGGCTGCTGGCAGCAGGATTTGATGTTTGCTTGTCGAAAGAAATCGAGAATGGTATGTATCGCAAGTTGCTAATTAATGCCGTGATCAATCCACTAACGGCGATATGGCGAATTCGTAATGGCGAGCTGCTTTCGGACCCTGTTCGTTTACATATGATGCGCAAGCTTTATGATGAAGGCATACAAGTGTATGAAGCACACGGTATTCACTGGGAGAGCGGTTGGTGGGATCAAATTATGAATGTGTGCCAGGCAACGGCAGAAAACCATTCATCCATGCTGGCCGATGTGCTTGCACAGTCCATGACAGAAGTTGCTTCTATTAACGGGCAGCTGGTGCAGATGGCAGAGCTGGCTGGGGTTACTGCACCAACTCATGAGGTATTGTGGCAATTAATTGAAGGCATGCGGCTAAAAGAGGAGTGATCAGTTGAGTATTATACAAGGTACCATTAGCACATTCAGTATTCTTCCCTTTTTTCCGTTTCTGATCGTATTTGTGGTTTGTCGCTACATTCTTAAAATGGAAAAGAAGAAATCGTTGCTTTCATCGATGGATATTACCACAGCTTTTCTAATCCTTTCCGTCGCGGCACTTTTTAACGTCATTTTTACATCTCGTTTCGGTTTTTATCTGATTTTACTTCTTTTATTATTGGCGCTGGGTTTAATTGGGGGTGCCCAAAATCGTCTAAAAGGCAAGGTCGATGGTAAAAGATTATGTAGAGCGGTCTGGAGATTAACTTTTATAGCTATGACATTGGCGTATGCTTTGTTGACTGTTGTTGGTATATTTAAGAATATATTCAATACCATGTGATATAATATGACATAAAAAGCTTGAATAATATGAAATAATCATGTTTTTTCGAAAAAAAGCTCAATTTGAAGAAATGTAATGTAGATTTTTTTGACCGCTGGTTGTATAATCTATAAACATATACCACTTTAGAACTAGGGGGAAAACGCTAGATGAAAAGGAAAAGCTTTTTAGTCCTTTTGACAATCGTTCTTGCAGTTGGCGCACTGCTCGCAGGTTGTGGCTCCGCCAAGAACGATACCAATGGTAAGGGCGCACAAGAAAATGCATCAACTACGCCGGCTCCGGCCGACAAACAAAATTTGCGCATTAACCTTTCTTCCGAACCGCCAACCTTCGACCCGGCACAAGCTCAGGATAGTCAAACTAACACGGTTCTGAAAACTTTGTATGAAGGTCTCGTACGTATGGGTCCTGATGGCAAAGAAATCCCTGGCGTAGCTGAGTCTTGGAAAATTTCCGATGACGGCAAAACCTATACGTTCAAGCTTCGTGATAATGCAAAATGGAGCAATGGCGACCCAGTCAAAGCAAGTGACTTCGTATTTGCTTGGCAACGGGTATTGGATCCTTCTACAGCCCCTGCACCTCCATATGCTTACCAATTGTATTATATTAAAAATGCTGAGGGCTACAACCTGAGCACTTCGAAATCCTTTAAAGGCACTAAAATTACAGACTTCAAAGATGTAGGTGTCAAAGCAGTTGATGACCATACATTGCAAGTAGAGCTGGATCACCCAACTCCTTACTTCCTGGGATTGACTTCTTTTTACACCTTCTACCCTGTACATCCTTCTGTTAAAGGAAATGATAAGTGGGCTGTTCAGAAAGATAGCATGATTACTAACGGACCTTTCACATTAACGACTTGGGACAGCGGTCAAAAGATCGAAGTGACCAAGAGCGAAAACTATTGGGGTAAAGACCAAATCAAACTGAACAAAATCACGATGTCCCTGGTAAACAGCGGCGCAACAGAGCTGGCTTCTTACAGAAGTGGACAACTTGATTATGCTGGTTTGCCAAACGGTGAAATTCCTACTGACCAAATTCCGGCTGTGAAAAAAGAATTGCCGAACGAATTTCAGGCAAAAGGGATTGCAAGTACGTATTACTATTTGTTTAATGTAACTGAAAAACCATTTAACAATGTTAAAATCCGTAAAGCGTTTGCGATGGCTATTCAACGCCAACCAATCGTTGAAAGAGTAACATTGGGCGGTCAAATTCCTGCATACGGCTTTGTACCTCCAGGTATCAAAGGAGTATCTCAAGAATTCCGTACTGAGCATAAAGACGATTACTTCAAAGAAGACTTTACTGAAGCGAAAAAATTGCTTCAAGAAGGTATGAAAGAAGAAGGGATAACTTCACTTCCTCCGGTAACTTTTCTGTATAACTCTTTAGAAAGTCACCAAAAGATTGCTTTGGCAATTGCTGACATGTGGAAGAAAAACCTTGGTGTGGACGTTAAAATCCAAAATCAAGAGTGGGGCGTATTTATCCAAACACGTAACAAGTTGAATTTCCAAATCGCTCGTGGTGGTTGGACTGCAGACTATAATGATCCGATGACATTCTTGGATATGTGGACAACAGGCAACACTAACAACAATGCGGGTTACGCTAACCCTGCATACGATGCTTTGATTCAAGCTGCTAAGACAGAAACTGATCCAGCAAAACGCATGGAAGATTTTGCGAAAGCGGAGAAAATTCTGGTTCAAGATGATATGGTAATGCTTCCGATCTACTACTATACAAATCCTTCTTTAACGAAACCGAATGTAAAAGGCATCGCACTTGACTTTAGTGGATCAATTGATTTCACAAGAGCGTATATTACACAGTAACTAAGCTCCATTCTGAAGTTTGATAGTTACTTCGGGATATTTATGTGGACTAGCCATATATATCCCGTTTTTTTTTGTGTCCTAGTCTTTTCCATCATCATGTAACCATGCAAATAAGTAGGTTGGACAGTCCAATTCTATTTCGATAAAAATCGAATGGTGTCGAAAAATTATGGGGGGTGTAAACGGGCAATGACGCGTTATTTGATCAGTAAATTTTTCTACATGCTGCTATCTTTGTTCATTCTGATCTCTGCGACGTTTTTTCTCATGAAAGCAATTCCAGGTAACCCCTTCATGAGTGAAAAAGCGACTTCTCCTGAGATTCAAGCCCGGTTAATGGAGCAATATGGGCTGGATAAGCCTGTATATGTCCAATATTTTAAATACTTAGGTGATATTGCTTCAGGTGATTTTGGTATTTCCATGAAAAAGCTGAATCAAAGTGTAACTGACATTATCGGGCAAACTTTCACGGTTTCGCTTAAATTAGGTTTTGTTGCTATAATCGTGTCGATTATTGTCGGTATCTTGCTAGGTATGCTAGCTGCGCTATACCATCGCAGGCTAATTGATAACATAGCGATGATCTTGGCAATTATGGGGATTGCGGTTCCCAGCTTTGTCCTGGCGTCTCTGATTCAGTATTATTTCGCTCAGAATTTGGGTTGGTTTAATGTTATGGGATTTGATGGTCCACTGGACTATGTCCTGCCTGTAGCTGCGTTGTCAGCTCAGCCGATTGCGTTTATCGCTAGATTGACACGCTCCAGCATGCTTGAAGTGCTTCATGCAGACTACATCAAGACTGCCAAAGCTAAAGGCTTGCAGCCTGTTACGATTATGTTTAAGCATGTAGTGCGGAATGCCATCTTGCCGGTCGTTACCTATGTTGGTCCAATGACTGCAAATATCATTACCGGTTCAGTTGTTATTGAACGGATTTTCGGAATCGGCGGTATTGGTAAGGTTTTTGTGGATAGTATTACAACCCGTGATTATACGATGATTATGGGAGTAACTATTTTTTACGGTATCCTATTGATGGTAGCGCGTTTTATTACAGATATTGCATATGGATTTATTGATCCGCGGATTAAGCTTACTGGCGGGAAGGAGGGATAACTTTATGCCTGTGAAAGATAATGCTGTGAACTTGGAAAAGCTTCAGGTAAAACCGGAAGACTTTCAGAGAATCGGAGCGGATGAAAAGCAGTTTGAAGTTATTCAGCGTGAAAGCTTATCCGCTTGGCGTGATGCTTGGGAACGGCTTCGTAAAAACAAACTGGCAATGACAAGCCTAAGCATTCTGTTTCTTATTGTACTTAGTTCGATAGTTGGTCCGATTCTTTCGCCATACGATGACCACACGAATGATTTGTTGAGCACCAATCTTCCTCCTTCGGCGGAGCATTGGTTCGGAACAGATGATCTGGGTCGTGATATGTTTGTCCGTACTTGGATGGGCGCTCGGATTTCCTTGATTATTGGTTTGGTAGCAGCAATGATTGATTTGCTGATTGGTGTTATTTATGGTGGAATTATGGGTTACTTTGGTGGCCGCGTTGATGAAATCATGAATAAATTTTCTGAAATCTTGTATTCCATTCCTTACTTGCTTGTTACAATCCTGTTGCTCGTTGTGCTAGAGCCAAGTATTACCACCATTATTATTGCGCTCTGTGTAACGGGGTGGATTAACATGTCGTGGATTGTACGCGGTGAGATGCTACAACTTAAAAACCGGGAATTTGTTCTTGCTTCCCGTTCAATGGGTGCTAGTGCAGGCCGCTTGCTGTTCCGTCATTTGCTGCCTAATGCCGTGGGACCAATCATTGTCACATTGACTTTGACAGTTCCAAGTGCTATTTTTTCCGAGGCATTCCTGAGCTTCCTTGGATTAGGGGTACAGGCTCCTCGGGCGTCGCTGGGTTCAATGATTGAAGCAGCTCTGACAGGATGGATGTACTATCCATGGCGTATGCTTTTCCCGGCAGGCTTGATCAGTTTGATTATGCTTGCGTTCAACCTTTTTGGCGACGGCTTGCGGGATGCGCTTGATCCGAAGCTGAAGAAATAGGAGGTGAAATCATGGTGAGTAGCAACAATTTAATTGAGGTTGAAGGTCTTAAAAAGTATTTTAATGTTGGCAAAAACCGTGTGCTCAAAGCGGTGGATAACCTGAATTTCTATATTCGCGAAGGTGAAACACTTGGTATGGTAGGCGAATCCGGTTGTGGTAAATCTACAGCGGGTCGTACCATTCTGCGCTTATATGAACCTACAGCAGGTAGCGTACGTTTTAACGGTACAGATATTTACAAATTATCACCGAGTAAAATGAAAGCCATGCGCCGCGATATGCAAATGATCTTCCAAGATCCATATGCATCCTTGAACCCGCGCTTTACGGTTTCTGATATCATCGGCGAGGCATTGGATATTCATCATATGGCAGGTAGCCGTGCAGAACGTAAAAAACGGATTGAAGAGTTGTTGGATCTGGTTGGTTTGAACCCGGACCATGCAACCCGCTATCCGCATGAGTTCTCTGGTGGACAACGTCAACGGATCGGTATTGCCCGCGCGCTGGCGGTTAATCCGAAATTCATTATTTGTGATGAGCCGATTTCAGCTCTTGACGTGTCCATTCAGGCTCAGGTTGTCAACCTGTTAAAAGAGCTTCAAGAACGTTTGGGTTTGACATACTTGTTTATTGCGCATGATCTGTCGATGGTCAAGCACATCAGTGACCGGGTAGCAGTTATGTACATGGGTAGAATGGTTGAGCTTGCTGAAAGTTCTGAATTGTATGCCAACCCGATTCATCCATATACGAAAATGCTTTTGTCGGCGATTCCACTTCCTGATCCGGAAGTTGAAGCCAACAAAAAACGGATTATTATGCCTGGCGATCAAGCTGGCCCGATTCATGATGCATCTGGCAATAAAACAGGGGCTTATAACTTGGAAAATGCCACGTTGATCGAAGTGTCCAAGGGACATTTTGTAGCTGAGCCTTACGCCTGATCCTGCTTCACACACGAACTGCCGAGTTGCTCGGCGGTTTTTTTATAGGAAGCTTTGACGCGGAGAGGGGCTTTCGGTACAATCAAGCAGTAAGGCTTTGGTGAAGACAGGAGGCAGACCCATGAAAATTATCCCTGAAACGCTTCGCGGAGGGTCGGCTTTAGCAGAGGATTATACACAGGGTACAGGGCGCGCGCGCGATTTGTATGAGTACGATGTTCTGCATGCCGATGCATATGCCCAACGGGCGAAGTGGCTGGATGAGACGGAGCATCTGCGATTAAGCCGTAAGGAAGTCGTAGCATGTCTTCGTATATACAATGAGCAATACAATTCGTATGAGGCAGTTCAGGCTTCATTGGATCGTCTGGAAAATCCAGACGCCTTAGTTGTAGTTGGCGGACAACAGAGCGGACTGTTCACAGGTCCGATGCTGGTCATTTACAAAGCGGTCACGATCATTAAGGCGGCCAGGGAAGCAGAGGAGAAGCTTGGACGTCCGGTAATTCCCGTCTTTTGGGTTGCTGGTGAAGATCATGACTGGGATGAGGTCAATCATACATACGTACTGGCAAATGACCCGCAAGCAGTCAAAATCAAGCTGAAAAAGCAGCCTGTCCGCCGTTCCTCGGTCAGTGACATTAAAGTGGATGCTGTAGAGTGGAAGCAAGTAATGGCGGATATAGAGCAAAACTTGCCTGATTCAGAGCATAAGGCTGATATTTTGCGTATGATTGAGCACGGCTTGACGGATTCATATGGACTAAGTGAGGCCTTTGCTAAGCTGCTGGGCCTTTTATTTGGCCATTATGGATTAGTGCTGCTGGATTCAGCGGATCCTTCGCTGCGCAAGCTGGAAGCATCTGTTTTTCGTCGGTTGGTTCAGCACAATGATGAGCTGGAGCAGGCTTACCAGACGGCCGCTGCGCGAATCGTGGATTACGGCTATCATTTACAAGCGGATGTACACGAAGATGGCGCGAATCTTTTTTATATCCATGAAGATGAACGTTTGCTGCTTTTCAAGCAAGGTGGACTATTCACGGATCGGCGCGGCCTGGTAGCCTTTACAATGGAAGAACTGCTTGAGGAGATAGAACTACACCCGGAACGTTTTAGTAATAATGTACTAACCCGTCCTCTGATGCAGGATTCATTGTTTCCAGTGCTGGCATCTGTGCTGGGCCTAGGAGAAATTGCCTACTGGGCGATTACCCGGGACGCTTTCGGGGTTTTAGAGATGCAGATGCCGATACTGCTGCCCCGAATGTCCTTTACGTTGGTAGAGCCGGGTGTAGAGAAGTATATGGTTAAGCACGAATTAAGTTTTGGACAGGTTAGGGACGGGCTTGAGGAGTCGAAGAAACAATGGCTTGCAGCCCAAGATCAGCTTGGAATTCAGGATCAGTTTTCCGGGGTGAAAGAAGCCTTTGCCCGTCTATACGAGCCGCTTGTACAGCAGACAGGCTTGATTGAAAAAGGTTTGCTTCGGCTTGGAGAAACCAACAGCAGGAAAATTCTGGGGCAGATCGCTTATCTGGAGACAAAAGTCCAGGAGGCGCTCCTTCGACAAAATGAAACGGCACTTCGTCAGTGGGATCGTATCGAGTGGTCGCTTTTTCCATTTGGTCAGCCACAGGAGCGGGTGTACACAGTTTATCATTTTCTTAACCGTCACGGTCTTAGTCTCATTGATACGATTATGAACATACCAACGGATCTGAAGGGTGCGCATCGCGTGATTTATTTATGATTTACGTGTGATTTTTTACGTATCGCATGATTTTACCGTGTTAGCAGATCCAACCTATATTAAGGAGGAAACAACGTAATGACTTCCCATTCCCTGCAAAACAGCATTATTCACGATCTTAAACTGGCCCCTGAAGGCCATCTGAAAATTGATTGGGTGGAAGCCCATATGCCGGTATTGAACCGGATACGTCAACAGTTCGAGCAGGAGCAGCCTTTTGCAGGTTTGAAGGTAACTATCTGCCTGCATCTGGAGGCTAAAACAGCTTATTTGGCTAAAGTAGTACAGGCAGGTGGAGCGCAGGTCACAATTACCGGTAGTAATCCATTGTCCACACAAGATGATGTTTGCGCGGCATTGGTTGAAGATGGGATTACAGTCTTGGCTAAATACAATCCGGAGCCAGAAGAGTTCAAAAGTTTGCAAATTAAGGCGCTCGAAACGAAGCCGGATCTCATTATTGATGATGGTGGTGATCTTGTCACTCTGTTGCAATCCGAACGGCCTGATCTGATTTCTACCATCCGTGGGGGAGCAGAGGAGACAACAACAGGGATTATTCGTTTGAAGGCATTGGAAAAGGAAGGACAGCTTCACTTTCCAATGGTGGCCGTGAATGATGCATACTGCAAATATTTGTTCGACAACCGCTACGGTACAGGACAGTCAGCTTTCGACGGCATTATTCGTACAACGAACCTGGTTGTCGCAGGCAGTACAGTAGTTGTAGTAGGCTATGGCTGGTGTGGCAAAGGGGTTGCAATGCGAGCAAAAGGCCTAGGAGCCAATGTTGTTGTAACTGAAGTTGATCCAATCAAGGCAGTAGAGGCCCATATGGATGGTTTCCATGTATTGCCAATGGTAGAAGCGGCTAAGCTTGGCGACTTCTTTATTACAGTCACTGGAAACAAAGCTGTAATTACAGGGGAGCACTTTGATGTTATGAAAGATGGGGCTGTGCTTTGCAACGCAGGGCATTTTGATGTTGAAGTTAGTAAGCCTGAGCTTGCCAAACGCTCTGAGTCCATTCGGACGGTCCGTCGCAACATTGAGGAGTATCGCTTTAAAGATGGACGGAAAATGTATTTGCTGGCAGAGGGACGTCTAGTGAATTTGGCTGCCGCGGATGGTCACCCTGCAGAGATTATGGATACTACATTTGCGCTTCAGGCGCTTGGCTTGAAATATGTGAATGATCGTTACAACGAGTTGGGCAAAGCTGTTATTAATGTACCTTATGAAATTGATGAGCAAGTTGCCCGCTTCAAGCTCGATAGCTTGGGAATCAAGATTGATGCTTTAACAGAAGAACAAAAAATCTATCTGGACAGCTGGAACGCGTAATTAGAGCATTTGCAGTCGCAATAATGGCTGTAAGGCATTCAGCTTTTAAACCAGATGCTTGTATAGGTTGACATTTGGATTGGAGATTAAGCCCTTTATTTCATGTTGTTTCGAAACCTGATGCATATTGTCGGGGATTCGGCTTCATGGAGTAAGGGGCTTTTTGGCATCTTGTGACAGAGGGCTACAATAACAGACACAATCGTATTGATCTGTCGTTTATCACTTTTTAGTAATGAAAAAGAGGTCTTTGATTTTTTAAAGCGAATCTATTATGCTTAGGTGGTGGAAAGTGGGCCAAAGTGGGAGAATGGGGTAAGGGGTGACGAAACCAATGTTTATGGGGGAGTTCCAACATAGCATTGATGAGAAAGGTCGGCTTACAGTTCCGGCCAAGTTTCGTGAACTTCTCGGCGCCTCGTTCGTGGTTACCCGCGGGCTGGACCAATGCCTCTTCGTGTATCCCATGGACGAGTGGGCTGTCATGGAGAAAAAATTGAAAGCACTGCCTCTGATGAAAGCTGATGCACGGGCATTTACCCGATTTTTTTTCTCGGGAGCGACTGAATGCGAATTGGACAAACAGGGCAGGGTAAATTTACCGGGAAATTTGTGCGAATACGCCAAGCTTACTAAAGAGTGCGTCGTATTGGGAGTGTCCACCCGGGTAGAGATTTGGAGCAAGCACACTTGGGAGCAATATTTCAACCAATCAGAAGAAGCATTTAACGACATTGCTGAGAAATTGGTTGATTTCAACTTTGAATTGTAATTTAGGAGGTCAGTCGTTTGTTTCACCACATTACCGTACTCAAGGAAGAAGCAACACAGGCACTGAACATCAGGCAGGACGGGATCTATGTGGACTGCACGCTGGGAGGGGCAGGACACAGTTCCGTCATTGCGTCACAGCTCGGCCCTGAGGGGAGGCTCATCGCCTTTGATCAGGACGATTGGGCATTGAACAATGCGCGTGAGAAGCTGTCGGCCTATCAAGGAAAGATTTCATTAGTGAAATCCAACTTCCGCCACCTGCAGGACAAGCTGGCCGAACTGGGATTGCCCGAAAAAGACGGCATCCCGCAGGTCCAAGGCATACTATTCGATCTGGGCGTATCCTCTCCACAGTTCGATGAGGGGGAACGGGGATTCAGCTACAACCATGATGCACCACTTGATATGCGGATGGATCAGAGTAGCTCGCTTACGGCTTACGAAATTGTCAATGAATGGCCGGAAGCGGAGATTGCGCGTATCCTGTTTCAATACGGAGAAGAGAAGTTCTCACGGCGGATCGCAAAGATCATGATTGAACGTCGAATGAACAAGCCTATTCATACAACGGGGGAACTTGTCGATATTATCAAAGAAGGAATTCCGGCTGCGGCACGCAGAACCGGGGGACATCCGGCTAAACGCAGCTTTCAGGCTTTGCGGATTGCTGTGAATGATGAGCTCCGTGCACTGGAAGATACTTTGCATCAGGCAATAAAATGTCTGGCTCCAGGGGGCAGAATTTCGGTTATTACGTTTCATTCCTTGGAAGACCGGATATGCAAACATATTTTCAAAGAGTATTTGGCGAAAAGCATCTATCCGTCTGATTTACCCATTTTGGATGACAAAATGGTAGGCGATCTAAAGCTGGTGAATCGTAAGCCGATTGTGGCATCAGAGCAGGAATTGGAGCTTAATCCACGGTCCCGGTCGGCCAAGCTGAGAGTTGCCGAAAAATTGTAAATTTAATGGAGAAGGAGAGGCGACATGGCTTATACACGGGGTAATTTGGCTGTAAAAGAAAGAGCCCGTCAGGAACAGGTTCAGCAACAACGGTATCGTGAGACGACCAAAGTTGTTACACGCCGCAGAGAGCTGCCGATTCGGGAAAAGCTGCTGTATCTGTTGACACTTGTAGCGTCCATTGTCATTGCTGGTATGTTGATCGGCAGGTACGCTCACATTTATCAAATTAATTATGCGATTAATACGGCCAGCAAGGACATCTCCAAATTACAGACCAATATCGCCCAACTGAAGATTCAAAAGGAACGGCTCGAAAATCAGATTGTACCAACTGCAAAGCAACAGGGATATATCGAGCCAACAAAAGAGCCCATTCATGTGGAAAAGCAGGCTGCCAAATAGTTCAGCATTTTGCATAATTTGATTCCCAACGCTCGTAAGTACAATATATAGACGAACTAAACCGTTTCGAGCTATATATTGCTGAATTGAAAACGCACTTGGGATTTATGCAAAATGCTCATTTAAGAGCATAGCATCAAGCTATGCTCTAATGTACATTTTTTGCAGAGAGGTTTGAGCTATGGTTAAGAGAATAAAGCTTCGCACACTGCTGATAGGGGGATGTATTACCCTCTTTTTTCTTGTTCTGCTACTAAAGGTATTTTGGATTCAGGTTGTAAGCGGGGAATATTGGCATAAACAGGTAGTTGAGCAGGTGGAAAAAGATCAGGTGATTCTGCCGAAGCGCGGAACCATTACGGACCGTAAAGGAAACGTATTGGCAACGGATGCACCTGCGTATACGGTAGTGGTCAATCCGAGTATCATTCAGGAATTTGATTTGGAAAATGAGGTTGTAGCCAAGCTGCATCAATTACTTAAAACGCCTGAGGATGAGTTGAGAAAACATCTTTCGGCTAAGGACAGCAAGGGGAACTACTTAGTAAATCGCGAGATCCGTAATGGTGGCTGGAAGGCAGATCCTGAGGTCAAGGCACAGGTGGATACGTTCAAAAAATATTTGAAGGATAAGTATGGAGTGATTGGGGCTGTGGACACGGCTCAGGAGTCCAAACGCTATTATCCCGAAAATAAACTGGCTTCTCATGTCCTGGGCTACCAACGAAAAGACGGTACAGCAGGCATGGGGCTGGAAGCTTATTATAATAAAGAGCTGTCAGGTACGGCTGGCAAGCTTCTTTATCAGCGCGATCTGAAGGGTGTCCCTCTTCAGGGATCGGAAAGTATCTATGATCCGGCACAAAATGGAAAAAATTTGAGGCTGACGATTGATGATACGATTCAGTATTATATAGAGGATGCCATGCAGGAAGCTATTGCAACCTACAATCCGAAAACGATGACTGTTGTAGCGGCAGATCCCCAAACGATGGATGTTCTCGGTATGGCGAGTTATCCTAATTTTAATCCCAATACATATGGGAGTGCACCATTGGAATCTTTTCGTAATAATGCTACTCAATCTATCTACGAGCCGGGTTCTACGTTTAAGATTGTAACCTTGGCTGCTGCGGTTCAAGAAAAGGTATTTAATCCGAATGAAACCTACCAGTCAGGCATAGTTAGGGTCGGAGGCTGGGATATTCGCGACGTGAGTCGTAACTGGGGAACGTTAACCTATCTCCAAGGTGTCAAGCGTTCAAGTAACGTCGGTTTCGTCCATCTGGGGCTGGATAAGCTGGGCGGCGAAAAGCTCAAAAAATATATTAATAACTTTGGATTTGGTGTGAAAACAGGTATTGATCTTCCGAGTGAGTCTGCAGGAGCTATTACATTCCACACCCAATATAAATCCGAAGTCGCAACAGCTTCCTTTGGACATGGACGTGTTCAGGTGACACCAATCCAGCAGGTAGCTGCGATTTCGGCCATTGCTAATGGGGGGAAGCTAATGCAGCCTCATCTAGTGAAGGAAATTGTGAATCCAGATACGGGCGAAGTGCAGACGATTCAACCGAAGGAAGTTCGTCAGGTGATTTCGAAGGAATCGGCAGTCCAGACAAGCAGCTATCTGGAGCAGGTCGTATCTGACCAGGAAATTGGTACAGGACGCCTTGCTTATATTGACGGATACCGTGTGGCTGGTAAAACAGGTACAGCGACGAAAGTCGTCGGCAAAGTATACGACCATTCGAAGGATGTCGTGTCCTTTATTGGATTTGCACCGGTAAATGATCCGAAAATAGCTGTATTGGTCGTTATGGACGAACCCAACAAATCGGTAGGCGGTGGTACGGCAGCGGCGCCTGTATTTAAAAAAATCGTATCCCAGTCACTGCAATATATGGGAGTTCCCAAAACAGGAACCAAAGCGAGTAAATCAGATGGCTCTGCTGTGAGAACGGTCGATTTGCCCACGGTACCACAATTAACCGGTCAGGTGAAAAAGGATGCACAAAACGCATTGCTCAAACAGGGAATTGCCTATGAAACGGTCGGCAAAGGCTCCAAAATCGTTCGCCAGTATCCTGAGGCAGGCGTCAAAATGAAGCCGGGACAGCGCATTTATTTGCTAACCGAGGATAGTGCCAACATGACCATTCCTGACTTTACTGGTGTTTCATTGCGGGACACACTTCAGGTTTTGACGCTTATGAAGGTTGGTGTTCAGGTGAGTGGCGAAGGTTATGTTGTCTCTCAAAAGGCACAAATGGTGAATGGCAAGCGGATCGTCAGTGTGAAGCTCCAGCCGGCCAAGGAAACTGTAACCGGGGTGATCCCGGAGGAAACAGCGGACTCAACCACAGATGTTGCTGCGAACCAATCAGGCAGTGAAGCGAGAACAGATGCCAATCTCAAAACCGACACTGATACGGATACTGCTGCGAATGCAGGTACAAGCGTCAGATCTACCAATGGAGGAATCTCTGCTATAGCAGATGAAAAAAGTGCTGCCGCCATTAAAGGCAAGGATAATTGATAGCTTGTTCTAACGTCCGTTTTTTTGAATATTCATGAGGTAAGACATGTCATGAGTATCTGGAGGAACGGAGGGGAGCACGTTTGAAAAAATCTAACGTGATCATGCGGCGCAGGTTGGTATGGGGGCTGCTGGGATTGCTTGTACTTTTCATCGCCTTGTCGATCCGGCTCGCCTATGTTCAATTGGGTAAAGGAGGCGAGCTCTCGGCCAAGGCTGAGGAATCGTGGCGCCGCAATATTCCTTTTGCCGCCAAGCGTGGCGAAATTTTGGATCGGCAGGGTACGGCACTGACTTATAATGTCAGCTCGCCAACAGTCATGGCGATACCCGTACAAATTAAGGAGCCGGAGGAAACGGCACGCAAGCTGGCGCCCTTGCTGAATATGAGCGAGGATAAAGTGCTCAAGCTGATTACCAAACGAACTGCAAGCCAAAAACTTCAGCCCGGCGGACGGAAAATTACGATGGAGAAAGCGCAGCAAATTCGTGATTTGAAGCTGCCGGGTATCGTTGTTGCTGAAGATAACAAACGATATTATCCTTATGGTGATCTAGCAGCTCATATTCTTGGATTTACGGGAATTGATAATCAAGGACTGACAGGCGTAGAGAAGCAGCAAAACAGCAAGCTTCGGGGGATTGACGGAAGTATTGCGTATTTATCCGATGCAGGTGGACGGTTGATGCCCGGTTCCTCTGAAAAGTACATTGAACCGAAGGATGGTCTGAATTTACAGTTGACCATTGATAAGTCTGTGCAGTCCATTATGGAACGGGAGCTTGACCAGGCCATGGTTAAGTTTCAGGCTAACTCAGCATTATCCATAGCGATGAATCCCAAGACGGGTGAGATTTTGGGCATGGCTGGACGACCAAGCTATGAGCCAGCTCTATACAAGCAATATGCGCCTGAAATTTACAATCGGAATTTGCCGATCTGGATGACGTACGAACCTGGTTCTACATTTAAAATCATAACATTGGCCGCTGCGCTGGAAGAAAAGAAAGTGGATCTCAAAAATGATCGTTTTTTTGATCCGGGATATATTGAAGTCGGCGGAGCGCGTCTGCGCTGTTGGAAAAAAGGCGGTCATGGCAGCGAGACTTTTCTTCAGGTAGTGGAAAATTCCTGCAATCCTGGTTTTGTAACTTTAGGGCAGCGTTTAGGCAAAGAAACACTGTTCAAGTACATTCGCAATTTCGGCTTTGGCAGCAAAACGGGCATCGACATGATTGGGGAGGGGAATGGTATTTTGTTTAAACTTCCCCAGGTTGGGCCGGTAGAGCTGGCGACAACTGCCTTTGGTCAAGGGGTTTCTGTCACTCCGATCCAGCAGGTGACGGCGGTATCCGCCGCCATTAATGGTGGCAACCTTTATAAACCTCACATTACAAAGGGCTGGATTCAGCCAGGAACAGGCAAGGTGCTGGAAAAAGTAGAGCCGGAGCTAGTGCGAAGGGTTGTTTCAGAGGATACCTCCCGACAAGTGAGGGAAGCGCTGGAGAGCGTCGTTGCCAAAGGCACAGGTCGTCCTGCCTTTATTGAGGGCTACCGGGTGGGTGGTAAAACAGGTACAGCGCAGAAGGTAATTAATGGACGTTACTCTTCCTCGGAGCATATTGTATCTTTTATCGGTTTTGCTCCTGCGGATGATCCGCAGATTGTTGTTTACACCGCTGTAGATAACCCGAAAGGCATTCAATTCGGCGGGGTAGTTGCTGCGCCAATTGTACAAAAAATTTTAAAAGATGCGCTGATTGCTTTGAAGGTCCCACCTCGCACCAATCAAATTGCCAAAGAGTACAAGTACGGAGAAAATCCGATTGAAACAGTACCTGATCTGGTAGGTGCCGGCGTGGCTGATTTGTACGAAGATATGAATATGAACTTTATGCTTGTAAAATCCGGGTCAGGCAAGACGGTTGTCAGTCAGGCACCGAAGCCGGGCTCCAGATTGGAACGAGGATCAACGATCCGTATTTATATGGGGGATTGATAGGTTCTTTATTTACCATACTATGAATAACGAGAGAGCAATGGAGGAATGAAAGATGGAGCTTCAACATTTGGCTTCACTGCTGGCTGTCTCACGCATTGTGGGAGACGGTACAGTGGATTGCGGAGGGATCGGGGCGGATTCACGTCGGGTACAGCAGGGAGATCTGTTTCTGTGCTTGCCCGGTTTTACAGTGGACGGACATGACTATGCCGGGCAGGCCATTGCGTCGGGTGCGGCAGCCTTAGTGGTAGAACGGGAGCTGGATGTGCCTGTTCCACAGCTTGTGGTTAAGGATGCCCGTTATGCCATGGCTGTTCTGTCGGATTATATGTTTGATTCACCGAGCCGCCGATTGCGCATGATCGGCATCACCGGAACTAACGGCAAAACCACGATCACTTATCTAATTGAAAAAATTATGAATGATGCAGGAGTGAACACCGGACTGATAGGCACGATTCAAATGCGTTACGGTGGCCAGTCTTACCCTATGTCAGGCACTACGCCCGAAGCAGTAGAACTACAACGTTATCTCGGAAATATGGCAGAGCAAGGTGTCAAATGCTGTGTCATGGAGGTATCTTCGCATGCGTTGGAGCAGGGCCGCGTCAAAGGAACTGATTTTCGTACTGCTATATTTACAAACCTGACGCAGGATCACCTGGATTATCACAATACAATGGAGGAGTACCGTGCTGCCAAAGGACTTTTGTTTTCCAGATTGGGAAATGCCTTCTCGCGGGATGTGTCGGACAGTAAATATGCTGTTCTGAACGCGGATGATCCGGCCACTTCCTACTTCCAGGCTCAAACTGCGGCCCAAGTCATTACATACGGCGTGGAAAAGGAATCGGATGTGCAGGCATCCCGTATCTCGATCGGTGCTAAGGGAACCTCCTTCCATGTATCCACTTTTAAAGGGGATACGGATATTGAGCTTCGAATGGTAGGCAAGTTTAATGTGTACAACGCGTTGGCCGCCATCACGGCTGCTTTACTGGAAGGGATTTCGCTCGCTGATATCAAGCACAGTCTGGAGTCTATAGCAGGCGTAGACGGGCGGGTAGAGCCTGTAGATGCGGGTCAGCCATTTGCTGTCATTGTAGATTATGCTCATACACCGGACGGATTGGAAAATGTCCTTCGTACCGTTAAGGAATTTGCGGTCGGTAAAATATGGTGTGTATTTGGATGTGGCGGAGACCGGGATCGTACCAAACGTCCTTTGATGGGGAAAATTGCTGCGCGATATAGCGATCATTCGTTTATTACTTCCGACAATCCCCGAACAGAGGACCCGGAAGTTATCTTGAAAGACATCGAGCAGGGGCTGATCGACGAAGGAGTAGCTGCAGAACGATACGAGCTGATCGTAGATCGTAGAGCTGCTATTCATAAAGCTATTGAAATGGCAAGCCCTGACGATGTAGTATTGATTGCGGGAAAAGGTCACGAGACCTACCAGTTGATCGGAAAAACGGTGCATGAATTCGATGACCGCATCGTAGCCAAAGAAGCGATAAGGGGTTTATCCAAGTGATGAAAAGAACAATCGGTCAAATTGCCTCCATGTGTGGGGGAACACTTCACAGAGAAGCGGACGCTGAACGGATGGTTGAGGGCGTTTTTACAGATTCGCGCAAGCCGCAAAGCCATGGGCTGTTCATTCCACTTTCCGGTGAGCGATTTGACGGGCATAATTATGTGCAGCAAATCATGAGCGAGGCAGGTGTAGCGGCTTTTTTATGGCAAAAGGATCACGGAGCGCCTCCAGCCGGCAACGCCATTGAAGTAGAGGATACCTTAGAAGCCCTTCAGCAGCTAGCAGCTGCATATTTGCGTGAAACCGGCGTTTCTGTCGTCGGAATCACAGGAAGCAACGGCAAGACGACGACAAAAGATATCGTGACGGCTCTGCTGGGCACGACTTTTAAAGTACACAAAACCGAAGGAAATTATAACAATCATATCGGGTTGCCTTTAACGGTACTGTCCATGCCGCAGGATACAGATATTCTTGTGCTTGAGATGGGCATGAGCGGACGCGGTGAAATCCGCCTGCTGGCTAATATTGCAAAGCCTGATGTTGCCGTCATTACTAATATAGGCGAATCACACTTGCTCCAGCTCGGTTCCCGTGCGGAGATTGCTCGTGCAAAGCTGGAAATCGCCAGTGGCCTCAAGCCTGGTGGCTTGCTGATCTACAATGGTGATGAGCCACTATTGCCACAAGTGCTGGCGGAGCCTGCAACGGTCAAGCCTGAAGGCTTAAAAGGTTTTACGTTCGGGATCTCTAAGGATAATGATGACTATCCAACAGAAATTTCCTCGGATGGAGAAGGCAGTTTATTTACAACAGCCCAATCCGGTAATGAGGCTTTCCGACTTCCTTTACTTGGACAGCACAATGTTGTGAACGGGTTGGCAGCGCTGGCGGTTGCTCGTCATTTCAATGTCGATGCAGACCATATACGCAAAGGGCTGTCGTCTTTGAAGCTGACAGGCATGCGCATTGAGGTTGTGAACTGCTCTGACGGACTTACTGTGCTGAACGATGCTTATAACGCCAGTCCTGCTTCAATGAAGGCTGCACTACAGACATTATCCGGGTACAAAACGGGCGGACGTAAAATTGCCGTGCTTGGTGACATGTTGGAGTTGGGACCAGAGGAAAAGAAATTCCATAAGGAAATCGGTCTTTTTGCAGCTAAGCACGACGTAGAGGAACTGTTTACCTACGGTGAGTTGGGGCTGTCTATTGCGCAGGGAGCTTCAGGACTAATGCCAACTGAACATGTACACGCTTATACGGATAAGGAAAAGCTGATCCAGCATTTGCGGACTTATCTCCATGCCAATGATATTGTACTGGTTAAGGCATCCAGAGGGATGCGATTGGAAGAAATTGTGGATGCGCTGAAAAACGGTCCGCTACAGAACTGATGTTGACGAGAGGAAGACTCCCATGGATATTCAATTATTACTGCTGACGATCGTCGTATCGTTTATACTGGCGGTCATTGCCGCTCCACTGCTTATTCCGCTGCTGCGGCGTATGAAATTCGGCCAGCAGGTCCGGGATGACGGGCCACAAAGCCATCTTAAAAAGATAGGTACGCCTACAATGGGCGGTATCGTGATTTTGCTGGCTTTTACGCTGACCTTTCTTAAGTTTTCAGCTATCAAAAATACAGACTTTTACGTTCTGCTGGTCGCTACGCTCGGTTTTGGGCTGATCGGCTTTTTGGATGACTATATCAAAATTGTATTCAAACGCTCATTAGGTCTGACGGCGCGCCAAAAGCTGTTCGGGCAATTATTGTTTGGCGGGATTATGTGCTGGCTTTTGCTCAGCAATGACCATAGTACTGCCATCGGCATTCCGGGGACCTCATGGTCCTTTGACTGGGGCGGCTGGTTTTACTATCCGTTCATCATTATCATGATGCTGGCGATCAGCAACGCTGTCAATTTCACAGATGGGCTGGACGGGCTGCTGTCCGGTACTAGTGCGATTGCCTTCGCTGCTTATGCCATTGTCGCGATTCAAGCTACCTCGCTCCCGGCTGCGGTATGCTCAGCGGCGATGATTGGTGCTGTGCTTGGTTTTCTTGTGTACAATGCACACCCTGCCAAGGTATTTATGGGTGACACGGGCTCGCTGGGCATCGGCGGTGCGATTGGTGCCATCGCTATCGTTACGAAAAGCGAAATTTTATTCATTATTATTGGTGGCGTATTCGTGATTGAAATGCTGTCCGTGGTTTTGCAGGTAGCCTCCTTTAAAACACGTGGCAAACGCATTTTCAAAATGAGCCCAATTCATCATCATTTCGAGCTGTCCGGCTGGTCCGAATGGCGCGTAGTTATTACATTCTGGGCTGTAGGCCTGCTGCTGGCAGGACTCGGACTTTATCTCAACAAGGGGTTGTAGCAAATGAATCATCCAGACGCATACCGAGATCAGGAAGTTGTCATTATAGGCCTAGCCAAAAGCGGTGTACAGGTTGCAAAGGTGCTGCATCAGGCAGGAGCAAGACTGACAGTCAATGATAAAAAAGACAGGGAACAATGTCCCGAAGCTTCTGAATTAGAGGCTTTGGGAATTTCCGTTTTATGCGGGGGGCACCCGGAGGGACTGATTCATTCTGGTGTGAAGCTGGTTGTCAAAAATCCTGGCATCCCTTATACCGCCCCGCCCGTACAGAAAGCTGTCGAGCTCGGCATTGAGGTTGTAACCGAAGTTGAGGTAGCCTACCATCTATGTAAAGCCCCGATCATCGGAATTACCGGCTCCAATGGAAAGACAACCACGACCACGTGGGTGGGCAAGTTGTTGGAGTCTTCTGGCATGAATCCGATCGTGGCTGGTAATATCGGCACTCCATTATGTGAGGCGGCTGTGGACGCCAAGACGGATGAGTGGATGGTTGTGGAGCTGAGCAGCTTTCAGTTAAAGGGAACAAAGGATTTTAAGCCCGCTGTGGCATGCTTGCTCAATGTAGCTGAGACCCATCTGGACTACCATGGGGGCATGGAGGATTATGTTGCATCCAAGGCACGTCTGTTTGCCAACCAAACATCTACTGATACAGCGGTGGTGAACTGGGATGATCCAGTCTGCCGGGAGCTTGTGCCTTATATTAAGGCAAAGCTGCTTCCGTTCTCGATGACGGAACGCTTGCAGGAAGGGGTGTTTGCTGACCCGCCATACATATCGGATGTGACGGATGACATCAAACGAAGCATCGTATATCGCGATAGCCATGGGGTGGTGCGTCCCATTATAGGTGTAGCCGAGATTGGCCTGCCGGGCCATTTTAACGTGGAAAATGCTCTCGCTGCTTGCGCAATAGCCATTGCCGCAGGTGTAGAGCCTGCGAAGCTGGCAGAACCCTTAAGTGCTTTTCGAGGTGTAGAGCATCGTCTTGAATATGTCTTAGAGCATGCCGGAGCAGCTTATTATAATAATTCCAAAGCAACCAATTCCAAAGCGACCATGATGGCCTTATCTTCCTTCAGGCAACCCATTATACTGATTGCCGGAGGGTTGGATCGCGGCTCAGATTATGCGGAGCTTGTACCATCCCTGCAGGAACGTGTAAAGGCCGTTGTGCTTCTGGGTGAAACACGGCATAAGCTGGCAGATCGGGCCCGTCAGGCCGGAATAGAGTATGTCGAGGTCGTCGATAATGGGGAGGACGCCGCCGCTACGCTCGTGGAGGCTGTGAACAAGGCGGCAGAATTTGCTGAGCCGGGAGATGTGGTATTACTCTCACCCGCTTGCGCCAGCTGGGATATGTTCCGATCCTATGAAGAGCGTGGACGTATTTTTAAAGAGGCGGCGCATAAATTGTAAGTAGGGGGGTTGGATAAGCCCCTACTATTATGCAAGGGGTGGCCTCCTGATGAAGCAATCTCGTCCGGCGCCGGATATATGGCTTTTTGTCTGTATTGTAAGCTTGTTAGCCATCGGCATGGTTATGGTATACAGCGCGGGCGCCGTCCTCGCTTTTCACGAGTACGGGGACTCCTACTATTTTGTAAAACGGCAATTGCTTTTTGCGGGGCTTGGTCTTGTAGCGATGTATTTTACTGCCCGAACGGACTATCGAATCTGGCAGAAATATGCCAAGGTCGTGCTGTTAATCTGTCTCGCGTTGCTGATTGCTGTATTAATTCCCGGCATTGGCGTAGTTAGAGGCGGAGCTCGAAGCTGGCTGGGTATCAGCTCTTTCGGCATTCAGCCTTCCGAGTTTATGAAGCTGGGTATGATCCTTTATCTTTCACAATGGCTTAGTCGTGCGGATTATGACATTAGCTCTTTTACTCGCGGCCTATTGCCCCCGCTTGGACTCATGGGTCTGGCCTTCGGCCTGATTATGCTGCAGCCCGATTTGGGGACAGGTACAGTAATGATGGGGGCGTCCATGCTGATCGTATTTACAGCAGGTGCACGCATGAAGCATCTTGGCCTGCTGGCCTTGTCGGGGGCAGCAGGTTTTGCTGCACTGATCGCAGCTGCACCTTATCGACTCCAGCGAATTACGGCTTTTCTGGACCCTTGGTCTGATCCGCTTGGTGCAGGCTATCAAATTATTCAATCGCTATATGCCATTGGACCAGGTGGGCTGGCGGGTTTGGGGCTTGGTATGAGTCGGCAGAAATACAGTTATGTTCCTGAGCCGCAGACGGATTTTATCTTTTCTATTTTGGCGGAGGAGCTTGGTTTTATCGGTGGAATGACGGTGCTGGGACTCTTTCTGGTACTTGTGTGGAGAGGAATGCGTGTCGCTATTACCATACCGGACACCTATGGCAGCCTGCTTGCGGTAGGCATTGTCGGAATGGTTGCCGTACAGGTTGTCATTAACATTGGTGTCGTCATCGGCTTGATGCCGGTGACAGGAATAACATTGCCCTTAATCAGCTATGGAGGTTCTTCTCTGACGTTGATGCTAACTGCGTTGGGCATTTTACTGAATTTATCACGTTATGCGAGGTGAACGTTTATGCGCGTCGTGTTGAGCGGCGGCGGTACCGGAGGGCATATTTATCCGGCACTGGCCGTAGCCAGACAGTGCGAAGAGATGGATCCGGACGCTGAATTTTTATATATTGGCGGTCAGCGAGGACTCGAAAGCAAGCTGGTTCCTCAGGAGAAAATTCCATTTGAGGCTATTGATATCACAGGATTTCGTCGCAGCTTGTCCTTGGAAAATATAAAAACGATTATGCGTTTTTTCCAAGGGGTTCGAAGATCCAAAGCGTTATTAAAAAAATTCAAGCCAGATATCGTCATAGGCACTGGGGGATATGTATGCGGCCCTGTCGTCTATGCAGCTTCCAAATTAGGCATACCCAGCATGATTCATGAGCAAAATGCGATTCCGGGTCTGACCAATGCATTTCTGAGCCGCTATGTGGATACGGTGGCTGTTAGCTTTGAAGGCTCCGAAGGTGCTTTCCCCAAAGCTAAAAATGTATTGTATACCGGGAATCCACGCGCTACGACAGTTCGTTTGGCTAACCGGGATCGTGGCTTTGCTACCATTGGGGTTCCCATGAACAGCTCGGTTGTACTTGTGGTAGGTGGCAGCAGGGGAGCGAAAGCAATCAATGACGCTATGATTGCCATGGCCCCGCAACTTTCGCAACTGAAAGACGTCCATTTTGTATATGTGACTGGTGAATCTTATTATGAACAGACGTTGGACAGCATAAGGAATCAGATTGGCTCATTGCCCAACCATCTTCACGTGCTCCCCTATATTCATAATATGCCGGAGGTGCTGGCTTGTACCTCTTTAATCGTTAATCGCGCAGGTGCGTCTTTTTTGGCCGAGATTACATCCTTGGGTATTCCGTCCATTTTGATTCCATCACCTAATGTGACGAATAATCATCAGGAGGCCAATGCCCGTACGCTTGAAAAGGCAGGCGCTTCGGTAATGATCGTGGAAAAGGATTTGAGCGGTTCTTCTCTGTTTCACTCCATTGCGAGAATTATGGAGGATGACGCATTGCGTAACCGGATGTCAGAGTCAGCGTCTGCACTTGGCAAGCCTGACTCGGCAGATATTTTAGTAAAAGAAATGGAGCGCCTTGCCCGTAAAAGGTAGTCCGCAGCGCAGTTTGGGCGGTTGTCACACACTGGACGGTATTGACATAGGATACCCTATAGATTGTGACCATCACTCAGGCTGCCGGTTGTCAGGTGAGAGCCTCATAACTATGCGGGGGCAAGCAACAAGGAGGTTTCAGTACAATGCAGCAATGGATGCCATTATTAGCGGAGCATGATATCGGAAAAGTGCTGGAGCATGAGCCGCTGTCCAAATATACGACATGGAAGATTGGAGGCCCTGCGGATGCTCTTGTCATCCCGGATACCAAGGAGCAGCTGGCAAGGGTTTTACGGCTGGCTCGTGAGCATGGTATCCCCTGGATGCAGTTGGGGAGGGGCTCCAACATGCTCGTTTCCGACAAAGGAATACGAGGGCTTGTGATCAAACTGGGGCCGGGATTTGATTATGTCCATTTTGGGGATGAACGGATCATCGCTGGCGGAGGCGTGTCACTGGTCAAACTGTGTGTTATGGCTAGTAAGCAGGGGCTGTCCGGCCTTGAATTTGCGGGAGGCATCCCGGGATCAGTCGGTGGGGCTGTCTACATGAACGCCGGTGCCCATGGGTCTGATGTGTCACAAATATTCCAGTCCGCTGAGATTGTGCTGGATACAGGGAAATTGGCTGTGTACGATGCCGAGGATATGCGTTTCAGCTATCGCCACTCTGTGCTGCATGAGCAGCGTGGAATGGTGACAGAGGCAGTATTTCAGATGAAGCGGGGCGACCGCGAGGAAATTTCAGCGGCGCTTGCGGCTTTTAAAGACCGCCGTAGGCTGACTCAGCCGTTACAGCTAGCTTGTGCAGGAAGCGTGTTTCGTAATCCGCCAGGTGACTATGCTGCCCGGCTTATTGAAAGCGCAGGTCTGAAGGGCTTGAAGGCGGGAGGCGCTGAAGTATCTGTACAGCATGCCAATTTTATTGTAAATACCGGTCAAGCGACAGCAGAGGACGTGCTTACCCTAATGAAGCATATTCAAAGTACAATATCATCTCAAACCGGCATCAAGCTAGTTCCGGAGGTTTTCGTAGTGGGTGAGCGGTAAACTCGGAGGTGATACATTGGACAAATTGGTGATTGAGGGAGGCCGTCCCCTGTCAGGCACCATACGTATCCATGGAGCAAAAAATGCGGCACTGCCTATTCTTGCAGCAAGCTTGCTTGCGCAAGGTAAGGTGGAAATTCGGAATGTGCCCCATCTATTAGACATTAAGGTCATGCTGCACATCCTTGAAAGACTCGGCTGTATATGCCGACATGAAGAGGAAACGGTATATGTGGATACGTCGTCCGTCCGATCGTTCCAAATTCCGGAAGATTTGATGAAGCAAATGCGTTCATCTATCTTTCTCATGGGACCCCTGCTCGCCAGATATGGTGAAGTTTCTATTTATCAGCCCGGAGGCTGCGCCATAGGCGAGCGTAAAATTGATCTTCACCTGGAGGGCTTAAAGGCTCTTGGAGCAGAGATCGAGGAAAAAGACGAGCAAATAACGTTCCGTGCCCGCAAGCTGATCGGCTCGGACATCCATATGGATTTTCCGAGCGTAGGGGCAACGGAAAATATTATGATGGCTGCCGTGTTGGCTGAAGGACGAACAACGATTACCAACGCAGCGAGGGAGCCGGAGATTCAGGATCTTCAAAACTTCCTGAATGCCATGGGGGCCCATATTATCGGTGCAGGAACAGACACGATTACAATTACAGGGGTCAGTAGCCTGAATCCGTGTACGTATGAGGTCATTCCTGATCG